>JAICLP010000024.1 GCA_025925475.1 Burkholderiales bacterium
AGCAAACTGCTGGTTTGTGCGATCCTCGCGGGATGGTTGACGGCGTGCGCAGGCATGAGCGAGCGTGACCGCGACACGGTGGTCGGGGCGGGCATCGGCACCGCGATCGGCGCCGGCGTTACCGGCGACGTGGGCGGCGCGGCAGTCGGCGGCGTGGTCGGTGGCGTCGTCGGCAACCAGGTCGGACGTTGCGACCGCTACTGACGGCTTGGCGCCCACCACGCTCGCTGCCCCCCCGGCGAGCCAGTCGCTGGGGGCCGCCCGGCGACTGACAGCGGTTCCGATCAGCGGCGTGCGCGCAGCAGCGCTGCCAGCTTGCAGTACCGGGACTGGTCGGGCCGAATCGTTCCTTCGCGGATCAGGTAATCGAGCACGACGAGGCTCGCGTCGAGCGTGACCTCGTCGTCGCCATGCTCGCTCGCAATCGTGCGGGCAGCATCGCGAAGCGTCACGAGGCGGTGCTCGACCGCTTCGCCATCCTGATTCTGCGGGACGAAATCGGGCGGAAGCGCGAGATCGTGCACGAACAGCGTCTCCCGCTGCAGTCCATCGGACATCGGCTTCACGGCACAAACGATTCCGGCGGGCCGCGCGCGTCGCGCCAACGCTTCGTCGATGCCGGCTTCTTCCCACGCTTCCTTCACGACCGTTTGATCCACGCGAAACCCGGCGCCGATCCCGCCGCCGACGAGGTTGTCGAGAAGCCCGGGATCGACGGCCTTTTGCGCGCTGCGCCGCGCGAGCCACATCCTCGTTTCTTCCTGCACGACGATGCCATTGACGTGCGCCGCGTAGGTGCGTACGCCGAAATAACGTGCGGCACCGCGTTCGATCAGGAACAGCGGCGGATCGGCGAATTCGCGTGCGACGGCATAGAGTTCGTCGCGCCACGCGGGCAAAGCGCCTTCGCCTCGCAACGTTGCCGCGACGCCGGCGATCGCCGTCGATCGTGCCTCGGGGTTGGCCAATCCCGGGTGCAGCACGACCGCGTCGCGCTTCACGTCGAAGCAGTCGAATGCCGCCAGGCGCGCGGCACGCGCGTCGTCGATCAGCCCGAGTGCGATGCCATCCACGACGAACGGTCGATAGCGCGCCGCGGGCAGCGCGATCGCCCGCGCGATTCGCGCTTCGATTGCGGCTAGAATGGCGGCGTCGATCACGGTTCGATTCTAACGGCGTCGATCGCCGCCCCCTGAAATGCCCGCGCGGATTCTCGATGGCAAGCTCGTCGCTGCGAAGCTGACGAGCGAGGTCCGCGAGCACGTGGCGGCGCGCGTCGCATCGGGAAAGCCGGCGCCCGGACTCGCGGTGGTGCTGGTCGGCGAGCACGCGGCGTCGCAGATCTACGTCCGGAACAAGCGCCGCACGACCGACGCGGTCGGCATGCGTTCGTTCGCCATCGACCTGCCGGCTTCGGCGGCCGAGGACGAACTTTTGACGGCCATCGGTCGTCTCAACTGCGATCCGGCCGTCAGCGGTATCCTCGTGCAATTGCCGCTGCCGGCGCAGATTGCGCCGGAGCGGGTGATCGAGCGCATCGATCCGCGAAAGGATGTCGATGGCTTCCATCCGTACAACGTCGGGCGACTGGTCCTGCGGATGCCTGCGCTTCGTCCCTGCACGCCCTACGGTTGCATGCGCCTCCTCGCGTCGACCGGCGAGCCGCTGGCCGGCAAGCACGCCGTGATCATCGGACAATCCAACATCGTCGGCCGCCCGATGGCGCTCGAGCTCCTCATGGCGCGCTGCACCGTGACGGTCTGCCATTCGGCCACGCGCGATCTGCCGCGCATCGTGCGCGAAGGCGACATCGTCGTGGCCGCCATCGGCAAGCCGGCGTTCGTGCAGGGCGACTGGATTCGCGAAGGCGCGATCGTCGTCGACGTCGGCATCAATCGCGCGGGGGACAACAAGCTCGTCGGCGACGTCGATTTCGATGCGGCGCGCGAGCGCGCGTCGTGGATCACGCCGGTCCCGGGCGGCGTCGGCCCGATGACGATTGCAACGCTCCTCGCCAATACGCTGCAGGCGGCGCAAATGCAGGACAGCGCGCCGCTGACGGCCGTCGCATGAAATTCCTCTGGCCCCAGGTGTTGTGGTGCCTGCTGGCGGTGCCGCTCCTCGTCGCCGGCTATGTCTATTGGCTGCGTCGGCGCAAGAAGGGCGCGGTCCGCTATTCGAGCCTCGACGTCGTCAAGGCGGCCATCGGTCCGGGCGATCGCATCCGGCGGCATCTGCCGCCGGCGCTGCTGCTCGTGGCGCTGATCGCGATGATCTTCGCGGTCGCGCGACCGACCGCGCTCGTGACGCTACCGTCGGAGCAGCAGACGATCATCCTCGCGATCGACGTCTCGCTCAGCATGGGCGCGACCGACGTCGATCCGAACCGGATGACCGCGGCGCAGATCGCGGCGAGATCGTTCGTCGACGAGCGGCCGCCGAATGCGCGGATCGGCATCGTCGCGTTCGGCGGGAACGCGGCGCTCGTGCAACCGCCGACCGACGACAAGGAGAAGCTGATCGAGGCGATCGACCGCTTCGAGCTGCAACGCGGCACCGCGACCGGCAGCGCGCTCTATGTCGCACTCGCCACGCTGTTCCCCGACGCCGGCATCGACCTGGAGGCGCTGACCTTTCCCGGCGGCTTCTACGGCGGCACGTCGAGCAGGAAGCTCGAGCCAAGGGCGAAGACGCCGCCGAAGCCGTTCAAGCCGGTGGCGCCGGGCTCGAACACGAATTCGGTGATCATCCTGATGAGCGACGGACGCCGGACGACGGGGCCCGATCCGCTCGACGCAGCGAAGCTTGCCGCCGATCGCGGCGTACGCGTGTTCACCGTCGGCTTCGGAACCGCCGCCGGTGGCTTGATCGGCTTCGAAGGGTGGTCCGTCTACGTGCGGCTCGACGAAGAGACGCTGAAGGCGGTGGCCGACATCACGCGCGCCGAATATTTCAACGCAAGCACGTCGGCCGAGTTGAAGAAGGTCTATCGCAACCTGAACTCGAAGTTCGTCCTCGAGCGGAAGAACGTCGAGATCACGTCGCTCGTGACGATGGGTGCGGCGCTGCTCGTCGTGCTCGCGCTGGGCCTGTCGCTCTGGTGGTCGAGCCGCAACCTGCGCTAAATGGGGCCAGGCTCGAATTTCCCGAATTTCCCGCGATAAATGGGGCCAGGCTCGAATTTCCCGAATTTCCCGGGAGCTCGGTCCGACAAGCAATGAAATTCGAGCCTGGCCCCATTTATCGGGCCCCATTTATCGCATTTATCGAACGCAGATGCGATGCTGGCCTACGCCGAACGCAAATGCCACGCCTTGGGGCGCGTGAACGTCTGGATCCCCATCGTCGACAACGTGAGCCCGATCCCCGAATGCTTGACGCCCGACCACGGCAGGCGCGGGCTCACGCGATCGCAGCAGTTCCAATAGACGCTGCCCGAATTGACGCGCGCGAGGATGCGGCGCGCGCGCGCCGCGTCCGGCGTGTAGACGCCGGCCGTCAGGCCATACTCGGTGTCGTTCATCTGCTCGATCGCCGCCGCATCGTCGGCAACGGCCTGAATGCCGATGACCGGTCCGAAGCTTTCGTCGCGCATCACGAGCATCGAATGGTCGACGTCGGTGAGCACGGTGGGCGCGAACCAGTTGCCGGTGCGCTTGATCGGCGCGCCGCCGATCGCAACCGTGGCGCCTTTGCGCTTCGCGTCGGCGACCTGGCGCCGCAGTACGTCGAGTTGCGCGCGCCGCGTCAGCGGCCCGATGTACGTCGACTCGTCGCGGGGGTCGCCGACCTTGTACGTCTTCACCTCGGCGACGAAGGCATCGACGAACGCATCGTGGATCGCCTCGTGCACATAAATCCGTTCGACAGAGCAGCACGACTGTCCCGTGTTGTAGAACGCGCCGTCGGCCACCGCGGCCGCGGCCGTCTTCACGTCGACGTCGTCGCAGACGTACACGGGGTCCTTGCCGCCGAGCTCGAGCTGCACCTTGATCATCCGTTTGCCGGCGCTTGCCGCGATCTTCGCGCCGGTCGCGTACGAGCCGGTGAAGAACACGCCGTCGACCGGCTGGCGCACAAGTGCGGCGCCCGTCGCGCCGCCCCCGATCACCGGCACGAACACGTCCTCGGGCACGCCCGACGCGTGCAACAGATCGGCGATGTGACGGCCGGTCAGCGTCGCGAACTCGGACGGCTTGTAGAGGACCGCGTTGCCCGCGACGAGCGCGGGCACGAATACGTTGCTGCCGACGAAATACGGGTAATTCCACGCTGAGATATTAGTGATGACTCCGAGCGGCTCGTGCGTGATCCGCTCGTCGAGGTGCTGCGACGCGTCGGCGAAGACCTTCTCCTCGCGGAGCGTGCGCCCCGATTCGGTGATGAAGAAATCGAGCCGCGCGATCAGCCCCTTGATTTCGTTTCGCGACTGGCGGATCGGCTTCCCGACTTCCTTCGTCAGCGTTTCGGCCAGCGTGTCGGCGCGCGCGAGCACCTGCTCGCGAAATTTTTCGATTGCAGCCACGCGCTTGCGGATCGGCGTCGCCGCCCAGCGCGGTTGCGCCGCGCGCGCCTGTGCGTAGCGTTGCGCGATCTCGCGCGGCCCGTCGGCCGCGAGCCGGAGGATGACCGAGCCGGTGGCGGGATTGACGATCGGCAGCGTGGCGGCCGCTGGCATCAGCGCTTCGCCTTCCGTGCGCGTGCCGCATCGAGGAACTCGGTCAGGATCGGCGCGCCGTCGAGATGCTCGTCGCCGATGCCCGGGCCGAACATGAACTCGGGGTGCCACTGGACGCCAAGGACATAGCTCGGACCACGCCAGCGGATCGCCTCGACGACGCCGTCGGGCTCGGACAGCGCCTCGACGATCATGCCGCGCCCGAGCTTGTTCACCGCCTGGTGATGGATCGTGTTGATCGTCGCGTGCGTGCGGTTCGGATAAAGCTTCGCGAGGCCAACGTTCGGCACGAATTTCAGCGTGTGGAACTGCTGCTCGTACTTCGTGATGTCGCGATGCACCTGCGCATCGGGCACCTGCGTCGCGATGTCCTGGTAAAGCGTGCCGCCGAACGCGACGTTGATCAGCTGGCAGCCGCGACAGATGCCGAGCACCGGCTTGCCCTTGCCGACGAACGCCTCGAAGAGCTCGATCTCGTAGCGATCGCGCACGCGGTCGCCCGCCCACGCCGGATCGCGGGGCGTCTCGCCATAGCTCGGCGGCGCGATGTCGGCGCCGCCCTGCAGCACCAGCCCGTCGAGCGCCTCGGCGTAGTGATAAAGGCGCATTTCGCTGCGCTGGATCATCCCCTCGCTTTCGATCGCCGGGATCATCATCACGAGCACGTTCTTCGACATCACCCAGTGCGCGACCGACTGCTCGAGGTAGTGCAGCGTCTTCGTGTAGACGCCGCCGAGCTTCACGACGTTATCGCTCGGATGATGGATGCGTGCCGAAACGCCGATCAGCAACGGTTGCGAGATGGCCGGCGGACGCTCGGCCTTCTTCTTGCGTCTTCCCAGGATGCGCATCTACATCGCCCCTGCGAAGATGCGCCGGAAGTCGTCGGCCGTGCAGGGCCGTGGGTTCGTCTGATGGCACGTGTCGGCCATGGCGACCTCGACGAGGGCCTCGATGTCGTCGGCCGTGACGCGCCGCGGCGCCTGGTACGTCGAAAGCGTCGCGGGGATGCCCAGCGTGCGCTTCAAAACGCCGAGCCACGCGACGAATGCATCGGCGCGCGCCTCGTCGCTGCCGCTGTCGCCATCGGGAACGCACGCAACGCGCGCCAGCTCGGCGAGCTTCGCCGTCGCCGCCGGCAGGTTGAAGCGCATCACGTGGTCGATCATGATCCCGTTCGCGAGGCCGTGATGCAGATCGGCAACCGTCGACAGCGCGTGCGCGCACGAATGCACGGCGCCGAGATCCTTCTGGAACGCGATCGCGCCCATCATCGAGCACATCAGCATCTCGCTTCGCGCGCGGACATCGCGGCCGTTCGCAACCGCTGCCGGCAATGCTCGCGCGGCGATCCGCACGCCCTCGACGGCGATGCCGTCGCACAGCGGATGCCACGCCGGCGACAGGTACGACTCGACGTTGTGCGTCAGCGCATCCATGCCCGTTGCGGCGGTGATCGACGCTGGCAGATCGAGCGTGAGCTCGGGATCGGCGAATACCGCCTTCGCGAGCAACGCTGGCGAGAAGACGATCTTCTTCACGTGCGTGACATCGTCGCCGATCACCGACGAGCGCCCGACTTCCGAGCCGGTGCCGGCCGTCGTCGGCACGGCGACGAACCAGGGCAGCGGCTTGTCGATCGGCCGCACCTGCGGGTGATCCCACGCGTATTCCAGAATGTCGCCTGGGTGCGTCGCGCTCACGGCGATCGCCTTCGCGACGTCGAGCGCCGCACCCCCGCCGATGCCGATGATGCTGTCGGCGCCATGCGCGCGATACGCGTTGGCGCCTTCGATCACGTGGCTCCGTACCGGGTTGCCCCAGATGCCGGAGAAGACGGCATGGGTCACGCCATCGAGCCCGTTGCAGAAATTGGCGAAGACCGGCAGCGCCGCGAGCCCGCGATCGGTGACGACGAGCGGTCGGGAGAAGCCGGCTTTGCGCAGGTGCGGCGCGACTTCGCGGCGCGCGCCGGCGCCAAAGAGAATCGAAGTGGGGAAGGCGAAACGATGGAGAGTCATGAAGCCCGTCAGATGATCTCGAAGTAGCGCTTGCGTTCCCAGTCGGTGACGGCATCCTGCCATTGCCGCCATTCCCAGTCGCGCGTTGCCGCGAAGTGGTCGACGAATTCGTCGCCGAACCAGTCGCGCGCACGCTCCGATGCCCGAAAGATCCGCGTCGTCTCGGCGAGCGTGCGCGGCGCGCGCGCAACGTTCTCGGCGCCGCGATTCGTGCCTTCGATCGGCGGCGCCGTCAACGCGAGCTTCCGCTCGATGCCGTCGAGCCCCGCGGCGATGCACGCGGCCACCGCCAGGTAGCAATTGACGTCCGCGCCCGGCGCCCGCGTCTCGAGGCGCGTCGACTTGGGTGATCCGGCAAGCACGCGAAAGCTCGCCGTCCGATTGTCGAGGCCCCACGTCGGTTTGACCGGCGCCCAGAAGCCGTCGACGAGCCGCTTGTAGCTGTTGATCGTCGGCCAGAACATCGGCGCGAATTCGAGCAGCGTCGCGAGCTGACCTGCGAGGTAGCTCTCGAACAGCTTGCTCATGCCGTTACGACCCCTCGGATCGTAAAAAAGGTTCTTCTTCCCGTCGGAAAGCGATTGATGGCAGTGGCCCGAGCACCCGGGGTATTGCGCACTCCATTTCGCCATGAAGCTCGGCATGATGCCGAAGCGTGCGCCGATCTCCTTTGCGCCCGTCTTGAAGAGCGCCCCGCGATCGGCCGCCTCGAGCGCTTCGCAGAACACGATTGCCGCCTCGAAGACTCCCGGGCCCGTCTCCGTATGCAGTCCTTCGATCGGCACCCGGAACGCGGCCATCTCCTCGAACAGCGCCTTGAAATAGTCGCGCGAATGATTCGCGCGCAAGAGCGAGTAGCCGAACATTCCCGGCGTCAGCGGCGTCGGGTCGACTCCCTGCTTGTCGGCCCATGACTGCGGCGTCTCGATGAAGTTGAACCACTCGAACTCGAGTCCGCACATCGGCATGACACCGAGCTTTTCGGCGCGCTTCAGGACGCGCTTCAGTACCTGCCGTCCATCGAGCGGATACGGCGCATCGCGGCCGTTCTCGCGAATGACGAACTCGCCGAGGAAAAAGTCGACGTGGTCGTCCCACGGCACCTTGCGGTGCGTGCCGAGGTCGATTCGCGCCAGCGCGTCGGGAAAGCCCTTGTGCCAGCCGGTGTACGTCGTGTTGTCGTAGCACTGGTCGTGGCAGTCCCAGCCGAAGACGACGTCGCAGAAGCCGAAGCCGCCTTCGAGCGCCGACTCGAACTTGTCCTTGTGCAGGTACTTGCCGCGCAGCACGCCGTCGATGTCGGAGACCGCGACCTTCACCCGGTTGCCGGGCGACTTGCGGACGGCCGCCAGCAGGTCGGTGGCGGCGGCAGGCGAGGGCATTCTCCGATCTCCCCGGCGTTGTTGTCGTGGCGCGGCGGACGCATGCGCTGCGCTTGCCGCGCCGCTTCGTGGCTGCCGATTCTAGCAGCCCGAATCGGCGTTGCTTGCAACGAGGGCGAACGCGCCTTGCTCGCCGTCGCTGCATGAGCGCTGTCCTGTGACGTTCATCGGGCTTCCGCTTTGCTCGAATCGTTGTGCGATGATCGCGTGCGATCGACCGTCACGGCCACCCCCCGCCGCCGAATGTCACTCCTGCTCGACCGGTTCGCGCTGTTCTACCCGATGCGCATCGTGGGGACCGTCTTCATGGTCACCGTCGTGGTGCTCTACGCAGCGCAGGAGCACCGGTTCGATCCGTTCTATATCGCGCTCCTCGCGATACTCGTCGTCTATCCGCACGTCGTTCATTACGTCGCGCGCAAGTACCCGCAAAACCGGCGCAGCATCGAGCTGCGCACGTTCCTGTTCGACTCGTTCGCCGTCGGCGTCGTCGTGCACGCGATCGGGCTCGGGCCGCTGCCCACGTTCGTGCTGGTAACGGTCGCGCTCGCGAGCGCGCTCTCCGTCGACGGCCTGCGCCAGATGCTGCGCTCGGCGGGCGGGGTCGTGACGGGCATCGCGTTTTACGCGCTCGTCGAGGGGACC
Source organism: Burkholderiales bacterium (assembly GCA_025925475.1). GTDB lineage: Bacteria > Pseudomonadota > Gammaproteobacteria > Burkholderiales > Casimicrobiaceae > VBCG01. The sequence goes on from JAICLP010000024.1 coordinate 8,727, forward strand.
AACGTCGGCGGCGGCGATCGGATCGCGATCGACATCGCGTCGTCGGTGTTCACGTTCGTCTATTTCATGGCGTTTGCCTATTCGTCGCACAACCGCAGCGCGCTGTTGCAGCGATCCGAAACCGAGCTTCGCGAGCGCAGCGCGTCGCTCGAGATCGAGAAACTGCGCTCCGACCGGCTGCTCTACAACCTCGTGCCTGCACGGCTCGTCGCGCAGATGTCGGCGCCTGCCGGCATCCGGCCCACGCGCTTCGACCCGGTGGTGCTGGTGGCGATCGAGCTGCGGCGTCTTTCGAGCGCACTTTCGGCGCAACCGGTCGAGGACGTCGTCGCCTACCTGATGCACTGCTTCAAGGCGTTCGACGCCATCGCCGATCGCTTCGGCCTCGAGAAGCTCAAGACGATCGGCGACACGTACATCGCGATCGCCGGCTTGCCAACACCCGGCGCGCGCGATGGCGCGGCAAGCGTCGAAGCGGCGCTCGCAATGCGCGAATTTCTCGACGACCTCGGCGAATCGCGGCGTGCCCACGGCGCGTTGGTGCTCGATGCCCGCATCGCGGTTCACGCCGGCAGCGTCGTCGGCGGAATCGTCGAGACGTCGAAGCTGTCCTACGACGTGTTTGGCGGCGCGATGAAAACATTGTTCACGGTGCTTCGTTCGTGCGGCGACAACGAAGTGGTGGTTTCCGACGCTGCGCGCCGTCTGGCCGGTGACGGATTCGCATGGCGCGATATCGAGACGTCTGCCGCAACTTCGAGCTCCACGAGACGCCTTTTCGGCGTCGCGACGCGCGGTGCAGGAAAGGTGCCGCTCAAGGCGTAACGACACGCAATGGAAGACGAGCTGCACGACGACCTGCTGTCGCTTCTTCCGCGGTTCCTCGGACGTTTGACGAAAGACGAGCTCGCGGCGTTCGCCGCCCGCCTCGCGATCGTGCGGGTGCGAGGCCGTGAACTGCTGTATCGGCAGGGCGACCCGTCGGACTGCATGCATTTCGTCGTCACCGGGCGACTCGAGGTATGGGTTCGAGACCGTCATGGCGATCGACGTCTCGTTGCCCATCTGTCGAGCGGCGATTGCGTGGGGGAGCTGTCGCTGCTGACCGGCGATGCCCGCGCGGCCGACGTCGTGGTGATTCGCGACGCCGTCCTCGCGCGCCTCGGCCGCGAGGATTTCGATGCACTGGTGCAATCGCATCCGGATGCGGGCCTCGACATCGCGCGCTTCGCATTGCGTACGTTGCGGCGCGGGACGACGCAATTCGTGCCGAAGGTGCGCAACATCGCGCTGGTTCCGCTCGACGACCGGGTGCCGATTGCCGAGTTCGGCCGCCGGCTCGAGCTTGCGCTGCTGCATTTCGGCAGCACGCTCTACGTCGATCGCGCGCTTGCCGATGCGCTTCGTGATGCCGCACGCCCGTCGCACCACGGCGGTGACGAGCGGTTCGTCGATCGCCTTCTCGACCAGTCCGAGCGTGCACGCCGTTTCGTGATCTGCGAGACCGATCCAGCGTTCACGTCGTGGACGCGCAGCTGCGTCGCGCACGCCGACCGCGTGCTGTTCGTCGGTGACGCAACGCATTCACCTGCACAGACGCTACTCGAGAAGGCCTTGCTCGAGTCATCGGCCGACCCTGCGCTGATGCATAACGAGCTCGTCCTGCTGCACGCGAGCAGGCGTGAGCCGCCGTCGGGGACCGCGACGTGGCTCGCGCCGCGCGCAGGCTATCGCCATTCGCATGTCGCATGGGAGGGCGACCGCGATTTTCAGCGCCTCGCGCGACTGCTGTCCGGCAACGCCGTCACGCTCGTGCTCGGAGGCGGCGGTGCGCGCGGTCTTGCGGAAATCGGCGCGGTTCGCGCCATCCGCGAAGCCGGCGTTCCGATCGATGCCGTCGGCGGCACCAGCATCGGCGCGATCGTGGGCGGGCTCGTCGCGCTGGACTGGCGGGACGAGACGATTCTCCAGTCGTGCAAGCATGCGTTCGTCGACGATCGGCCGCTCGCCGACATGACGGTGCCGCTGTTCTCGCTCCTCGCAGGCAGGAAGCTCGCGCGAACGCTCCACCATTACATCGGCGATGTCGACATCGAGGACTTGTGGCAGCCGTACTTCTGCGTCTCGAGCAATCTCTCGGACAGCAGCGTGCGCGTGCACCACACGGGCCGGTTGTGGCGGGCGATGCAGGCCAGCGCCGCACTTCCCGGCCTGCTGCCGCCGACGATCGCCGGCGGCCAGCTGCATGTGGATGGCGGCGTCCTCGACAATCTGCCCGTTGGCGTGATGAAGCGCTTCATCGGCGGCAATACGATCGCGGTCGAGGCGACCGTCAAGATCGAGTATTCGGTCGATGCCCCCGAATTTCCATCGCCGCTCGAATATCTGCGCTCGCGCATCGTCGGTGCGCGTGATCGCAAATTTCTGCCAACGCTGCCGAATCTTCTGATCAAGTCGACGCTGCTGGGCGGCGCGAGCGGGCGCAACGAGCTGCGGGAGGGCGTCGACCTGTACATCAATCCGCCAGTACGCGCGTACGGCTTTCTCGACTGGGACGCGATTTATTCGCTCGTCGACGTCGGCTATCGCCACGCACAGGCGTGCCTGCGATCGTGGCTCGATCAGCATCCCGAGTTGCGATGGCGAGAGGACTTCGCGGCGCCGGCGGCCGAAGCCGTGACCGCATGATCGAGGACACCTCCGGGGTCGACGAGGCGTCCGCGCACCCTCATCGCGGCGCAGCACTCGTCGCGCTGCACACGGCGGTCGCGCTGTTCGGTTTTGCCGCGCTCTTCGGCAAGTGGATTGCGTTGCCGGCGACGGCGATCGTGCTCGGCCGCACCATGACGGCGGCTGCCACGCTCGCGATCGTCGCGCGCCTTCGCGGGCAGCGGATCGGTCGGGGTGATCGGCGACTCGCGGCCAACGGCGCCATTCTCGCGTTGCATTGGGTGAGCTTCTTCGCGTCGGTGAAGATCGCCGGCGTCGCGATCGCGTTGCTGGGCTATGCCGTTTTTCCGGTCTTCGTGCTGCTGCTCGAGCGTGCGCACCGGTCGGGCGGCATTCGCGAGTGGACGACAGCGTTGCTCGCGACCGCCGGCCTCGTGGCGCTCGTCCCCGAGCTTTCATGGACGAACCAGGCGACACGCGGCCTGGCGTGGGCGCTCGTGTCGGCGTTCACGTTTGCCTGGCTCACGGTCCGCAATCGTGCGCTCGTCGCAACCCGTTCCGCCATCGGCATCGCACTGTGGCAGAACCTCTTCGCGGCCGCCTGTCTGCTGCCATGGGTAATCGCGTTCAGCGGACGGGCCGCGCTCCCCGGTCCGATCGACATCGGGCTGCTGCTCGTGCTCGGCACGTTGTGCACCGGGCTTTCGCACACGCTTTTCATCGCGAGCATGCGCCGCGTGTCCGCGCACACGGCGAGCGTCGTCGCCGCGCTCGAGCCGGTGTACGGTATCGTGCTCGCGGCGCTTCTGCTCGGCGAGCGGCCGGGCTCGCGCACGATTGTCGGCGGCGTGCTGATCGTTGCGGCTGCCCTCAACGCGTCGCTTCGCGCCGACGTTGGCGACACGCGCGGCGTTTAGGTAGCATCACAGCAGCGAAATCTTTCACATGACCCGATTGGACATTGGTCTCGTCGGCCTGGGCAGGATGGGCGGCAACATGGCGCGGCGGCTTGCGCGAGGCGGCGTGCGCGTCGTCGGCTTCGACCCCGATTTGCGCGTCCGCCGCTCGCTTGGCGACGACATCGTCGAGGCGCGATCGCTTCAGGACATCGTCGATGCGTTGGCGGCGCCGAGGATCGTCTGGCTGATGGTGCCCGCCGGGGACGTGACGCAGCGCACCGTCGACGAACTCGCGGCACTCCTTGCACCCGGCGACCTTCTCGTCGACGGAGGCAATGCGAACTACCACGATTCGCAGCGCCGCGGCCTGGCGCTCGCCGCACGTGGCGTTCGCTTCGCCGATTGCGGCGTATCGGGCGGCGTGCATGGCCTCGCGAACGGCTACGCGCTGATGTTCGGCGGCGACGAAGCGGCAGCAGCGATGCTCGTGCCCTACATCCGCGTTCTCGCGCCGGCGGCCGACGCCGGCTGGCTGCACTGCGGCCCCGTCGGCGCCGGCCACTTCGTGAAGATGATCCATAACGGCATCGAGTACGGCATGATGCAGGCGCTCGCCGAAGGCTTCGCGCTGATGCACAAGCGGACCGATCTCGCGCTCGACGTGGCGAAGATCGCAGAAATGTGGCGTCACGGCAGCGTCGTGCGCTCGTGGCTGCTCGACTTGACCGCCGCGTTTCTCGCGCAGGATGCCGAGCTTCGCGATATCGCGCCGATCGTCGCCGACTCGGGAGAAGGCCGCTGGACCGTGCAGGAGGCGATCGAGCAGGGCGTGCCGGCGCCGGTCCTGTCGCTCGCGCTGATGGCGCGGTTCTCGAGCCAGGGCGGCAGCGATTACGCCAACCGACTGCTCGCGATGATGCGCAGGGGCTTCGGCGGACACGCCGTCGCACATGCAGACGAGCGGCGATGAAGGGCAGGTCGAGGCCATGATCGTCGTGATCATGGGCGTTTCAGGCTCCGGCAAATCGACGCTGGGCGCTGCGCTCGCGCGTGAGCTCAACTGGACGCTGATCGACGCCGACGATCTGCATCCGCCGGCGAACGTCGCGAAGATGGCGGCGGGCATACCGCTGACCGACGACGATCGCTGGCCGTGGCTCGACCGCATCGTCGATGAGCTTCGTCTCATGACCGCCGACGGCCGCAGCGCCGTGCTTGCGTGCTCGGCCCTGAAGCAGCGCTATCGCGATCGGCTCGAGCTGGCTGGCGACGTGCGCTTCGTGCACCTGGGCGGCGACGCCGAGACCATCGCGGCGCGCCTTGCAGCCCGGCACCATCGATACATGCCGGCGACGTTGCTGGGCAGTCAGTTCGCGACGCTCGAGGCGCCCGGCGATGCGATCGACGTCGACATTCGCGAAAGCGTGGACGAGCAGGTGCGCACGATCATCGGCGCGCTCTTCGGCAAAGCCGCGTCATGAGCGACAAGCGGCGCTATCGCCGCGCGACGCAGGTCGCGCATCTCGGTCGCGATCCGCGCCGTTTCCTCGGCGCGGTCAACACGCCGGTGTTTCGCGCGTCGACGATCCTTTTTCGAAGCGTGGCCGAGCTCGAGCAAGCCGCACGCGGCGAATTTCCCGGGCTCTCATACGGACTGCACGGGCTGCCGAGCGTTACCGATCTTGCGCGCGCACTCGCCGCGCTCGAGGGCGGGCATGCGGCGCTGATCGTCCCGTCGGGACTCACCGCGACGACGTTCCCGCTGCTCGCGCTCGCGAAGCCCGGCGATCACGTGCTCGTGACCGATGCCGTCTATGGGCCGACGCGCCGCTTCTGCGACAACCATCTGCGCCGCCTCGGCGTCGACGTCGGCTACTACGATCCGCTGCTCGGCGCGGACATCGAGAAGGTCTTCCAGCCGAATACCACGGTCGTCTTCACCGAATCGCCGGGCTCGCTGACGTTCGAAGTGCAGGACATTCCGGCGATCGCGGCGGCCGCACACGCGCGCGGCGCACGCGTGATCCTCGACAACACGTGGGCGACGCCGCTGGGCTTTCGCGCGTTCGATCACGGCGTCGACGTCTCGGTGCATGCGGCGACGAAATACATCGGCGGTCACTCCGATGTGCTGCTCGGCGCCGTGATCGCGAATGCCGACATGTTCGCGCCGCTCTGGCGGCTGTGGACCGACATGGGCGTCGCCGCGTCGTCGGACGATTGCTTTCTTGGCCTGCGCGGCCTGCGCTCGCTGGCGGTGCGCCTCGAGCGGCATACGGCGAGCGCGATGCAGATCGCGAAGTGGCTGGCGGCGCGTCCCGAGGTGCGCGAGGTGCTGTATCCGCCGCTTCCCGGCGCCCGCGGTCATGCACTGTGGTCGCGCGATTTCACCGGCGCATCGGGCTTGCTCGGCGTCGTGCTTCAGCCGACCGATGCGGCATCCGTCGCACGCATGCTCGACGGAATGCGTCTCTTCGGCCTCGGCTGGAGCTGGGGAGGTTTCGAGAGCCTGATCATTCCGACGTGGCCGGAACGGGCGCGCACGGTGACCACGTGGAATCCGGGCGGGCCCGCCTTGCGGCTTGCGATCGGCCTCGAGGATCCGCAGGACCTGATCGAGGATCTCGACGACGGGTTTCAACGCTTGCGCGGATAAGGCAAATCGGCCGCGGCAGGTGCGTCGTGCATTCGCCGAGAGAACGGAAGCAACCAGCGCCTACCGTTGCGAGATCAAGGCAACGTTGTTACGCCGCTCCGCGGCGCCGCCGCTCGCAACGGCGGGTCGAACGTTGCGAGGGGTATCCGCCGCGACTGTGCAAGATGCAGATAGCACGCATCATAGGCGCTGAGCGCGTGCTCGCGAGCGATGGTGCTGATCGCCGGCAAGTCGACGAGGGCCGCGGGTTGATCGACAGAAACGGGCAGTGCGGCCAAAAGGTCCAGGAACGATGCGCGCTCGGCACCGGATATCCGCTTGCGTTGCTCGGCCACGAGCAACGCGTTCGTGATCTCCAGCGGCCATATCGCGGGTGCGCAAGCGCTCTCGAGCACGATTCGATCGAGCAGCAGGTGAGCGCTGGAGCTCGCCTCGTCGGGCAGAAACCAGGCAAGCGCGATCGACGCATCGACCACGAACGACATCAGTAGTGATGCCCTTCATGGAGCGCACTGCGAATCCGTTGTCGATCGCCCAACGCATCAAGCATCGTGACGCCGCGTTTGTCGAGACGTTTGCGCAGTCTCTCGATGGCGGCCACGGCATTGCGAACGTGTCGAAGATCGCGCTAAACGGCACGGCAAGGCGCGAGCGTGTTCGAGGTGCCCGCTCGATAGCGCTGCTTGCGAGCAGCTACAGCGAGCCGACGAGATGTCCGCCGTCGACGGCGAGCACGCTGCCGGTGATGTACGAGCCTGCGTCCGAGGCGAGCAGCAGCAGCGCGCCGTCGAGCTCCTCGGGCATTCCGATGCGCCGTTGCGGGATGCGCTTGATCAGCGCCTGTCCCGCGTCGCTCGCGAAGAAGTCGCGGTTCATTCCCGTTTCGACGTAGCCCGGTGCGAGTGCATTGACGCGAATCCGGTGGCGCGCGAGCTCGAGCGCCATCGCCTTCGTGAGTTGAATCAGCGCCGCCTTCGACGCGGCGTAGCTCGGTACCTGCGCGGCCACGCGCACGCCGAGGATCGACGCGACGTTCACGATGCTGCCGCCTCGCCCGTGCGCGACCATGTGCCGCGCCGCCGTCTGCGCGACACGCCACGCGCCGTTCAGATTGACGTCGATCACCTGCCGCCAATCGTCCTCGGTGTGATCGAGCAGCGGTTTCGTGATCGCGATGCCGGCGTTGTTGACGACGATCGTGATCGGACCGAGCGCTGCAGATGCGGCGTCGAACGCGTCGTGAACGCTGGCCGGGTCGGTGACGTCGAGGGCTATCGAGGTTACGCGCGTGCCGAGCGCTGCCAGCGATGCCTGCACCGGCGCGAGCGAATCGGCGCGGCGCGCGGTGATCGCCACGTTCGCGCCGGCCTTCGCCAGCGTTAACGCGAAGTGGCGGCCGAGGCTGCCGTTGGCGCCGGTCACGAGCGCGCTGTGCCCGGTCAGAGTGACGTTCATCGTCATTCGCGCAAGGCCTTCGGGTTCGAGATCGCGACGCGATCGGCGCAGATGTCGAGCAGTGCGGCGAGCAGTGCCTTGGCATGCGCGTCATCATCGAAGCGGCCGTCGCGAATCGCGGCGGTTACGCGGCGGCGCAACGCACGGACATCATTTGCGTCCGGATCGTCGGGTGGGACGATGTCGGTCGTCAGCGATCGCAGTCGCTCGACTTCGCGCTTGGTCGTCGCATCGCCGAGCGCCGACTCGCGCGCCGCGATCGCCATCGTGTTGGCGATCATCAACGCAGTGTAGCGGTCATCGGCCGCGAGTGCAGGCAAGAGACCGGAAACCAGCGCTTCGCGTGCGATCGCCAGCAGATCGCCTGCATCGGCGACGTCGCTTGCATGTTCCCCCCACGCTCGCTGCTTCGCCGCTTCGCTGCCCCCCGCGGGGGCGGGATTCGCGCCTCGGGGCGGCCCATCGGCGCTTGCCGACCTCCATTCGATCAGCCGCAATGCCTCATAGTCGAGCTCGTCGACGATCCAGCCGGTCAGCGCGAGCTCGAGCGATCGCTCGCTGCGATGGCGTCGCGCCTGCTGCAGCGCGATGATCGCCCAGCGCAGATGCGCCATCACCTGCCAATACACGAGTTCGTCGCTGGAGAAGCGTCGCTTCGCAACCGACGCGTAGCCGTCGAGAAACGGCGCGAGCGGGGCGATGCCACCGGCTTCGCGCTCTGGAGCGGCGAAGCGCCAGCAGCGCGCGGTGAACCAGCCGAGATCCTCGCGCGGATCGCCGCATCCCGCGAATTCCCAGTCGAGCACACCGGTCAGCCTGCCCTCGTCGACGAGATAGTTGCCGGTGCGGTAGTCGCGATGAATCAGCGTCACGTCGAACGCGGCGGGTGCGTGCCGCTCGCACCAGCGCAGCCCGAACTCGAGCGCCGGGTACGTATCGTCGAACGCGTCGAGCCATTGGCGATAGATTGCAATCGTTTCGAGCGCCGGGTCGTGCGGCGCTTCCGGTATCGCGACGAGCGGGGGCCGAATCGCATGAATGCGCGCGAGATTCGCGCCGAGCGCTTGGGCAAGCGCGGCTGGATCGGGCACGAGCGCGGCTTCCCGCGTCAGCCGGTGACCGGCCGCGACACCGGGCAGCCGGTCCATGATAAAGAATGTCCGACCGAGTAGCTGCGCGTCCTCGCAAAGAAAGCGCGGCGCCGGTGCCAGCACGCCGGCGTCGTGAGCCACGCGCAGGACGGCGAACTCCTGCGCACGGGTGAGGCTCGCGGAAACGTGCGACGGCGCGTCGGTGCGCAGGACGAACGCATGCTCGCCATGCCACGCTCCACCTTCGACGGCGACATCGAGGCGCCAGTTGTCCTGGATCGCGCCGCCGCGCATCCGCTCGAAGCAGGTCACGCGCACGTCGTCGGCGAGCATTTGCGCACGCAGCCATGCCGCGAGCGCTTGCGAGCTTTCCTTGGCGGTATCGTCGACGCCGTCGGGTGCCGAAACGATCATGCGCCTGAGTCGTCGCGCAGGATGCGCCTGGCGATGCTGAAGCGGTGCACTTCGGAAGGACCGTCGTAGATGCGAAACGCGCGCAAGTCCGCGAAGATTCGCGCGACGACCGTCTCGTTCGTGACACCCTGACCACCCAGGACCTGCACGCACCGGTCCGCGACGCGCCAGGCAGCCTCCGACACGATGACCTTCGCGCGGCTCGATTCGTGCAGCGCGAGATCGCCCTGGTCGAGCAGCCACGCGCAATGCCAGATGGCGAGCCGCGCGACGTGCATGTCCATCTCGTTGTCGGCGAGCATGAAGCCGATGCCTTCGTGGTCGCCGATCCGCTTGCCGAAGGCGTGCCGCCGCCTGGCGTAATCGACGGCAACGTCGTGCGCGCGGCGGACGGCGCCGAGCCAGCGCATGCAATGCGTCAGCCGTGCCGGCGACAGGCGGACTTGCGCATAGCGAAAGCCTTTTCCCACTTCACCGAGGACCGCGTCGCCGGGTACGCGCAGCCCGTCGAAGCGCACGACGGCGTGTCCGCCGGGGAAGCATTCATCGAGGGTGGACATCGTGCGCTCGACGACGACGCCCGCTGCGTTCATGTCGGACAGGAACATGGTCGCACCGGCGCCCTCGACCCTCGCCATGATGATCGCAAACGCGGCGCCGTCTGCGCCGGTGATGAACCACTTGCCGCCGTCGATCACATAGTCGTGTCCGTCGGGCTTCGCCGTCGACATGAGCATCGACGGGTCGGACCCGGCCCCCGGCGGCGGTTCCGTCATGCAGAAGCACGAACGGATCGTGCCCGCGGCGAGCGGACGCAGCCACCGTTCCTTCTGCTCGCGCGTTGCGACCGCGTCGAGCAGGTGCATGTTGCCTTCGTCGGGCGCGAATGCGTTGAGCGCAAGAGGACCGAGCAGCGAATAGCCGGCTTCCTCGAACGCGATCGCGCGTCCGACGTGCGTGAGCGCAAGCCCGCCGTACTCTCGTGCGACGTGCGGTGCGAGAAGGCCTGCCGAGCGCGCCTTGTCATTGAGCTCGCGACGCAAGTCTTCCGACGGCCCGTGCGGTGTGCGACGCACATCGGACTCGAGGGGAATCACCTCGTCGGCGATGAAGCGCCGGATGCGCGCCTGCAACGCGGCGAGGTCGGACGGCAACTCGAAGTCGATGGCCATCAGCGTTCGCGCTCGACGTGATCCCC
>JAICLP010000036.1 GCA_025925475.1 Burkholderiales bacterium
AGCGTGGGGGCCGTTATCGCGCCGCAGGGCCGTCCCAAGGCGCGAATAGCGCCCCCTCGGGGGGCAGCGAAGTGCCGACAGGCACGAGCGTGGGGGCCGTTATCGCGCCGCAGGGCCGTCCCAAGGCGCGAATAGCGCCCCCTCGGGGGGCAGCGAAGTGCCGACAGGCACGAGCGTGGGGGCCGTTATCGGCTATCCCTTGGCCGCCTTCAGCGCTTCCCTGAAATCGAGCTTGCCCTCGTAGAGCGCACGTCCGGCGATCGCACCGACGATTCCGTCGCCGACGAACGGCATCAGCTGATGGATGTCGGCGACCGATGCGATGCCGCCGCTCGCGATCACCGGCGTCTTGAGCTCGCGCGCGAGCTTGACCGTCGCTTCGACGTTGACGCCGGTCAGCATGCCGTCGCGGCCGATGTCGGTGTAGACGATCGCCTCGACGCCGTAGTCCTGGAACTTCTTCGCGAGGTCGACGACGTCGTGACCGGTCATCTTGGACCAGCCGTCGGTGGCGACCTTGCCGTCGCGCGCGTCGAGGCCGACGATGATGTGCCCGGGGAACGCGTAGCAGGCGTCGTGCAGGAGGCCCGGATTCTTGACCGCCGCGGTCCCGATGATCACATAGCTGATGCCATCGTCGAGATAGCGCTCGATGGTGTCGAGGTCGCGGATGCCGCCGCCCAGCTGGACGGGAATCTCGTCGCCGATGACGCTCACGATCTCGCGTATCGCGAGCTCGTTGCGCGGCTTGCCGGCGACCGCGCCGTTGAGGTCGACGATGTGCAGCCGCTCGGCGCCGAGCTCGAGCCAGTGCTGCGCCATCGCGGCGGGGTCCTCCGAAAACACCGTGGCGGCCTGCATGTCGCCCTGCTTGAGGCGGACGCAATGCCCGTCCTTGATGTCGATCGCGGGGATGATTTGCATGGCCATGAGGCGCGGCGAAGGTGACGAGCCGGCTGCGCGTTCGGCGCGTGCTAGGGTCCTAAAGCGTTCCGTTCCAGGCGACGAAGTTGGCAAGCAACCGCAGACCGGCGCGCTGGCTCTTTTCGGGATGGAATTGCACGGCGAAGATATTAGCCCTGGCAATTGCGCAAGTAAACGGCGCCGGGTACGACGTGGTCGCGGCCGTCAGCGCAGCATCGGCGGGTACCGGATGGAAGCTGTGGGCGAAGTAGAAGCGCGCGCCGTTGTCGATGCCGGCCCACAGGGGGTGCGCGCGCGTCTGATCCACCGGGCTCCACCCCATGTGCGGCACCTTGAGGCGCTCGCCGCCGGGCAGCGCAAGCTCCTCCTCGCGAAACCGTCGCACGTGTCCGGCGAGAACGCAGAGGCCGCGCGTCGGTCCCTCTTCGCTCGTCTCGAACAGCATCTGCAAGCCGAGGCAGACGCCGAGGAACGGCCGATCGGCGAGACACGCGAGCACGACGTCGCGAAGGCCGCTCGCATCGAGGCCCGCCATCGTTTCGGGCATCGCGCTTTGGCCCGGCAGAACGACGCGCCTTGCGTCGCGAATCGCCGCCGGCTCGCCGGTGACGACGACCGACGCGTCGGGTGCGACGTGCGCAAGCGCCTTCGCAACCGAGCGCAGGTTGCCCATGCCGTAATCGATCACGGCGATGTCGACCGTCACAAACTGCCCTTGGTCGAGGGCACGGCGCCCGCGATGCGCGGGTCGCGCTCGCACGCCATCCGCATCGCACGCGCGAACGCCTTGAACACCGTCTCCGCCTGGTGGTGCGCGTTGTCGCCGCGCAGGTTGTCGACGTGCATCGTCACGAGCGCGTGGTTGGCGAAGCCCTGGAAGAATTCGTGAATCAGGTCGACGTCGAACGTGCCGACGAGCGCGCGCGCGAACGGCACGTGGAATTCGAGTCCCGGGCGCCCCGAAAGGTCGAGCACGACGCGCGACAGCGCCTCGTCGAGCGGCACGTACGCATGGCCGTAGCGGCGGATGCCCCGCTTGTCGCCGAGCGCCTGCCTCACCGCCTGACCGAGCGTGATGCCGATGTCCTCGACCGTGTGATGCGCATCGATGTGCAGGTCGCCTTTCGCCGTGACGTCGAGGTCGAGCAGGCCGTGGCGCGCGACCTGGTCGAGCATGTGATCGAGAAAGCCGATGCCCGTGGCGATCGCGCTGCGGCCGCTGCCGTCGACGACGACTCGCACGTCGATGTCGGTCTCGGCGGTGCGCCGCGCAACCTGTGCGCTGCGGATCGGAAAATCGTGGGGCGCGTTCATCGCTGCCGCTCCATCAGGCGCGCAATCATCACGCGCGCTGCGTCAGATGCCGCCCGAGCACGTCGAGCAGCGCGTCGTTCTCGCTTCGCGTTCCAATCGTGATCCGCAGACAGTGCGCGAGCAGCGGATGCGATCCGTGCAGGTTCTTCACGAGAATCTTCGCCGCCAGAAGCGCCGCGAATGCCGCGTCGGCGCCCGGCATTCGCGCGAGCACGAAGTTGGTCTTCGTCGGAAACACGCCCGCGCCGAACGTGGCGAGAGCGTCGGCGACACGCGCGCGCTCGGCCTTGATCGCCTGCGCCTGCTCGGCGAACACGTCGGCGTGCGCAAGCAGCAACGGCAGCGCCGATTGCGCGAGGCTTCCGACGTTGTATGGCGGCCGCAGCTTGTCGAATTCGCCGATCCAATCGGGATGCGCGACCGCATATCCGATCCGCAAGCCCGCCATGCCGATCTTCGACACGGTGCGAATGACGATCAGGTTTGGAAATTCGAGCACGCGCGGCAGGAACGACGCGTCGGCGAATGCGTAGTACGCCTCGTCGATCGCGACCATGCCGGGGGTGGCGCGGATGATCCGTTCGACGTCCTGCGCATCGAACAGGTTACCCGTCGGGTTGTTCGGATAGGCGAGGAAGACCAGCGCCGGACGCGCGCGCTCGATCGCGGCGAGCATTGCATCGATGTCGAGTGCGAAGTCGCTTCGCAACGCGACCGCCTCGAACGGCGCCTGCGCCATCAGCGCGTTGCGCCTGTACATGACGAACGACGGATCGGGCGCCAGCACGCCGGTGTCGGGACGCGCGAGCGTCGACGTGACGATCTGGATCAGCTCGTCGGAACCGTTGCCGAGCAATATCCCGGCATCGGCCGGCAACGACAACGTCTCCCGCAACGCGTCCTTGGCCGCGCGCGCGTCGGCGTCGGGATAGCGATTGATCGCGACGCGCGAGAGCGCGGCGCCGAGCGCCTGCGCAAGCGCAGGCGGCAGCGCGTAGGGATTTTCCATTGCGTCGAGCTTGATGAAGCCCGCCGCATCGGGCACCTCGTAGCGCGTGAGCGCGCGCACGTCGGCCCGCACGGTGCGCGCGATGCACCGCCGCCGCACATCGGCGGCCGTCGCGTTCATCCGTTCGCCTCGAGGCGTGCACCGGCCGATCGCGCGTGCGCCTCGAGTCCCTCGCCCGTCGCAAGCTCGACGGCGACCGGCGCCAGCGCCTGCGCGGTCTTGCGCGCGATGCGCAGCACGCTCGACCGCTTCTGGAAATCGTAGACGCCGAGCGGCGACGAAAAGCGTGCGGTGCGTCCGGTCGGCAGCACGTGGTTCGGTCCCGCGCAGTAATCGCCGAGCGCCTCGCTCGCGTAGTGGCCGACGAAGATCGCACCGGCGTGACGGATCTGCGGCAGCAGTGCATCGGCATCGGCGACCGCGAGCTCCAGATGCTCCGGCGCGATGCGATTGGCGAGCATGCAGGCTTCGGCGAGATTGCGCGTGCGGATCAATGCGCCGCGGCGGGCGAACGACGCGGCGATGATCTGCGCGCGCGGCATCGCAGCGAACCAGCGTGCTGCGCTCGCCGCGACCCGGTCGATCAGCGCGGCGTCGGGCGTCAGCAGGATCGCCTGCGCCATTTCATCGTGCTCGGCCTGCGAGAAAAGATCGATCGCGACCCAGTCTGGATTGGCGCTCGCATCGGCGATGATGAGGATCTCCGATACGCCGGCCACCATGTCGATGCCGACTGCGCCGAAGACCCGGCGCTTCGCGGCCGCGACATACGCATTGCCGGGGCCGCAGATCTTGTCGACCGCCGGAATCGTCTCGGTGCCGTACGCGAGCGCGGCAATCGCCTGCGCGCCGCCGATCGCGAACGCGCGCGTGACGCCTGCCAGATGCGCGGCCGCAAGCACGAGCGGATTGCGCACACCGCCGGGCGTCGGCACCACCATCACGATCTCGCCGACCCCCGCGACTCGCGCGGGAATCGCATTCATCAGAACCGACGACGGATACGCGGCCTTGCCGCCGGGCACGTAGATGCCGACGCGGTCGAGCGGCGTCACGCGCTGGCCGAGCTCGCTGCCGTCGGCGTCGCGAAACGAGAAGCCGCGATCCTTCTGCCGTTCGTGAAAATCGCGAATACGGCCTGCAGCGGTCGCCAATGCAGCGCGCTGTTTGTCGGGGAGGCTCGCATGCGCATCGCGCATCGCATCGGCATCGATCGCGAGGTCGGCGAGGCGCGAAACGTCGATGCGATCGAAGCGTCGCGTGTAGTCCAGCACGGCCGCGTCGCCGCGGGCGCGCACGTCGGCGATGATCGCCGTGACCGCCGCATCGACCGAAGGATCCTGCGCGGCCTCGAAGGCGATCAGCGCGTCGAGTGCGCGATCGAAATCGGGCTGCGTCGTGTCGAGGCGGCGCAACTCGAGCCGGGCGGCGCTTGTATGATCCCCCCACGCTTGCGGCCGGTCGGACAACGTTCGTGCTTCGCACTCACCTGCTCGCCCTCGGGCCGGCCCGTCGGGCTCGCGCGCTTCGCTGCCCCCCGAGGGGGCGGAATTCGAGCCTTGGGGCGGCCCTGCGGCTCTCATGCCGTCACTCCGGCGGCATCCGCGATCGCGTCGATCAAAGGCTTCGCGGCATCGCGCTTGAGCTTCAGCGCGCCCGGGTTGACGATCAGCCGTGCGCTGATCGGCACGATCTCCTCGACGGCGACGAGGTCGTTCGCCTGCAGCGTATGCCCGGTCGACACGAGATCGACGATCGCATCGGCGAGTCCCGCGAGCGGCGCCAGCTCCATCGATCCGTACAGCTTGATCAGGTCGACGTGCATGCCCTTCGCCGCGAAGTGCTGGCGCGCCGTGTTCACATATTTCGTGGCGACGACGATGCGCGCGCCGCGCTGCACCGATCGCACCCAGTCGTAGTCGCGCCGCGCGGCGACGACGAGGCGACAACGGCCGATGCCGAGGTCGAGAGGTTGGTACAGGTTGTTCGTTCCGTGCTCGAGCAGCACGTCCTTGCCGACGACGCCCAGGTCGGCGGCGCCATATTGGACGTAGGTCGGCACGTCGGTCGCGCGAAGGATCACGAGCGAGACGCCCGGATCGCGCGTGGCGACGATGAGCTTGCGCGACGCACGCGGATCGTCGATGGGGACGATGCCCGCGCGCGCGAGCAGCGGGAGCGTCTCGTCGAGGAGACGCCCCTTCGAAAGCGCGAGGGTCAGCGTGGACAATCCGGGATCCGGGTTTACAACCTGCCGATTCTACCGGAGCCCCTCTCCCGTCCGCGCCGTTTCAGGAAGTGGCGCGTGTCATTGACGCGCGCACCAAACGACGTCAGTCGTCGTCGTCGTGGTGATAGAACGATACAACCGGCCGGTCGACGACGACCGGCGCCTCGTACGTCGCCGGCGCGCGATCCGATCTGTCGTAGCTGCCCGGATACACGACCGGCCGCGAATCGTAGTGATACCGGTAATGGCCGAGCGGGCCGCCCCAGTCGACCGTCGTTGCGCAGCCTGCGAGCAGGCCGGTTGCTGCGATGCCCGCCAGAGCCACCTTCAGAACGCCGTGTTTCATGGTGCCTCCGTCGTGATGCCCTTTCATTCGGGCAGACGACGAGAGCGCGGGGTTCCGGGCATCGGTCTCGTGGTGCTGTCGGGCGCGTTCCTACACCTGTGCGTCGCGATCCCACGCAAGACGCCCGTGCACGTACGTCGCGCGAATCGCACGGTCGTCACCGAGCGCCATCTGCACGGCGAGCGCGTCGTCGATGCGCTCGACGTCGCGCATGCGGAAATCGATGAGCGGCGTCGAGCGCAGATCGATGACGACGAGGTCCGCTTCGCGGCCGGGTGCGACGGTACCGATCGCATCATCCAGATCGAGCGCGCGCGCCGCACCCTGCGTCGCGAGCCACCATGCGCAAAGGGGCGACAACGGACGCCCCTGCAGGTGGGCGACTTCGCTCGCCGCCTGCATCGTGCGCAGCATCGAGAAGCTCGTGCCCGCGCCGAGGTCGGTGCCGAGCGCGACGTTCACCGGACGGCCTGCCGACCGTGCACGGTGCAGTGCGAAGAGGCCGCTGCCGAGAAAATTGTTCGACGTCGGGCAATGCGCGAGCGCGGTCCCGGTCTCGGCGAGCCGGGCGAAGTCGGCGTCGTCGAGATGAATGCCGTGCGCGTAGATCGCGCGCTTGCCGAGCAGACCGAAGCGGTCGTAGACGTCGAGGTAGCGCGCGTCGTTCGGGAAGAGCGACGCGATCCACTCCACTTCCGCGCGATTCTCGGCGACGTGCGATTGCAGGTACGCGCCGGGCGTCTCGCGCCAGAGCGCCGCGGCCGCCGCGAGCTGTTCGGGCGTCGACGTCGCGGCGAAGCGCGGCGTGATCGCGTAGGCGAGCCGGTCGCGCTGGTGCCAGCGCGCGATCAGCGCCTTGCTCTCGTCGTAACCCCGCGACGCGGTGTCGAGCAGATCGGCGGGCGCATGGCGATCCATCAGCGCCTTGCCGCCGATCATCCGCATGTCGCGCCGCGCGCATTCGTCGAACAGCGCGTCGATCGATTGCGGATGCACGGTGCCGAACACGGCTGCCGTCGTGATGCCGTGGCGCAGGTTCTCGTCGACATAGCGCAGAGCGACGTCGCGCGCGTAGTCGATGTCGGCGTAGCGCGCTTCCGTCGGGAACGTATGCGACGTCAGCCATTCGAGCAGCGGCTTGCCGCCGGCGCCGATCACCGGCAACTGCGGATAGTGCACGTGCGCATCGATGAAGCCCGCGCTGATGAGCGCATCGCGATAGCGCGTGATCGGCGTATCGGGCGGCAGCCGTGCGGCGACGACGTCCGCTGCTCCGCAATCGACGATGCGTCCGTGCGCCATCGCGACGATCGCATCCGGTTCGTAACGGCACGCCTGCGCGTCGTCGACGAACGGGTCGCCGTCGAATGTCAGAAGCGCACCCCGAATCGCCGTCCAACCCGATGCGACGGCGTTCATGTCCGGCTGCTATTGGCGCGCCGTGCGCACGTTGTCCGGGTTCGCGATGCCGGCATTCGTGCGGAACGGATTGATGTCGAGGCCGCCGCGACGCGTGAAGCGCGCGAGCACGGTGAGCCGTTCGGTGCGGCAGCGCGTCGCGATGTCGGTGAAGACGCGCTCGACGCAGTGCTCGTGGAAGCCCGCGTGGCAGCGATACGAGACGAGATAGCGCAACAGCGCCTCGCGATCGATTCGCGGCCCGCGATAGGCGATCTGGATCGACGCGATGTCCGGCTGCCCAGTCACCGGGCACACCGAGCGGAACAGCCGGCTCGTCAGCGTTTCGTCGACCAGCGCGCCATTCGCGGCGAGCAGCGCCGGATCGACGTCGTAGACGGCGCAGCTCGCGCGGAGGTCGTCGAGACTTTCGCCTTCGAGCTCGCGAATCGATTGCACGTCGAACGACGCGGGACCGCGCAGCGTCACGCCGACGCGCGCGCCGCACGCCTGCGACAGATCGCGCTCGATCGTCGCCGAAACGTCGGTCATGCCCGCGAACGGCGTCTGCGCGAACGAGCCGAGATAGAGCTTCATCGACTTCGATTCGATGATCGACGGCGATTCCACCGGCACTTGCAACGTGGCAAGCGCGACCTGCGGCTTGCCGCCTTCATCGAGCCAGGTGAGCTCGTAGGCCGTCCACACGTCCGCGCCGGTGAACGGCAGCGCGCCGCGGATGCCGAGGGCCTCGCGTTGCGGCGCGCGCGGCACGGCGAACAGAAGCTCCGCCGAATAGCGGTCGGGATGGCGGCTCGGCCGGCCGAGCGGCGCGCGGGCGAGATCCTGCGCCGATAGATCCGCGGATATTGTCGGCCCGCCGCCGCTCATGTGCTGCCGACGCGGCGTATCGACGCGCCGAGCGCCGACAGCTTTTCCTCGATGCGCTCGTAGCCGCGATCGAGATGGTAGATGCGGTCGATCGTCGTTTCGCCGTCGGCGATGAGACCCGCGATCACGAGGCATGCGGATGCGCGAAGGTCGGTCGCCATCACGTTCGCGCCCGTCAGGCGCGTCGCGCCACGGACGATCGCTGCATTGCCTTCGACCTCGATGTCGGCGCCGAGACGCTTCAGCTCCTGCACGTGCATCATCCGGTTCTCGAAGATCGTCTCGGTGATGACCGATGCGCCCGCGGCGCGCGTCGCGAGCGCCATGAACTGCGCCTGCATGTCGGTCGGGAACGCGGGAAACGGCGCCGTGCGCACGTTCGCGGCGCGAAGCTCGCCATTGCCGCGAACGCGCATCGCATCGCCGTCGACATCGATCCGCGCGCCCGCTTCGCGAAGCTTGTCGACGACTGCCGCCAGGGCGTCGATGCTGGCGCCGCGAACCAGGACGTCGCCGTGCGTCGCGCTCGCCGCTGCGAGGAACGTGCCGGTCTCGATCCGATCGGGCATGATCGCGTAACGGGTGCCGCGAAGATGCGGCACGCCTTCGATGACGATGCGGTCGGAGCCGGCGCCGCTGATCTTCGCGCCCATCGCTCCGAGACATGCCGCGAGGTCGACGATCTCGGGCTCGCGCGCCGCGTTGTCGAGCGTCGTCACGCCGTCGGCGAGCACCGCCGCCATCATCAGGTTCTCGGTGCCCGTCACGGTGACGACGTCGAAGACGAAGCTCGCACCGCGAAGCCGCGGCGCCCGCGCATTGATGTAGCCGTGCGTCAGGTCGATCTCGGCGCCCATCGCCTGGAGGCCCTTCACGTGCTGGTCGACGGGCCGCAGGCCGATGGCGCAGCCGCCGGGCAGCGACACGCGCGCCTCCCCGCAGCGCGCGAGCAGCGGGCCGAGCGCGAGGATCGACGCGCGCATCGTCTTCACGAGCTCGTACGGCGCGAGCGGCCAGTCGATCTGCGAAGCATCGAGCGTGACCGCGTCGGGCTCGTCGCTTTGCTGGCGCACGCCCATCTGCGACAGGAGCGCGCGCATCGTGCGCACGTCGTTCAGCCGCGGCACGTTGGTGAGCGTCAGCGGCTCGGCGGTGAGCAGCGAGGCGCAGAGGATCGGCAGTGCGGCGTTCTTCGCGCCGGAGATGCGAACCTCGCCGTGCAGCCGATGGCCGCCCTCGATGACGAGCTTATCCATGCGATGCCGCTTCTTCGGGAGTCAACGTCGTCATCGACAGCGCATGCACCTCCTCGCGCATCCGATCGCCCATCGCGTCGTAGACGAGCCGGTGGCGCGCGACGCGCGACAGTCCGCGGAAAGCGGGCGACACGATGCGCGCCTCGAAGTGATGGCCATCGCCGCCGACTTCGACAGCCTCGCATGCGAGGCCCTTGCGGATCGAGTCCTCGATTGATTCGGGAGTGACCATGAGTGAGTCCGTTCAATGCCGAAGCTTGTAGCCGCGCGCAAGCATCGTGAGCGCGAGCGCAGCGAGGATCGCGGCCGCCGTAGCGACGAGCGCGAGCGAGACGCCGGGTGCGATGTCCGACAGGCCGAAGAATCCGTAGCGGAACCCGTCGATCATATAAAAGAACGGGTTGAAATGCGACAGAGCCTGCCAGAACGGCGGCAGCGTGTGAATCGAGTAGAAGACGCCGGACAGGAACGTGAGCGGCATGATCAGGAAGTTCTGGAACGCCGCCAGCTCGTCGAACTTGTCGGCCCAGATGCCGGCGATCATGCCGAGCGTCGCGAGGATGCCGCTGCCGAGCACGGCGAACGCGATCGCGACGAGCGGATGCGCGATCGCGACCGGACCGGGCATGATCGGCAGCGTGACGACGAACACGCCGAGGCCGACGACGAGGCCGCGCACCATTGCGCCGAGGACATACGCGGCGAACATGTCGAGCGGCGACAGCGGCGGCAGCAGCACGAAGATCAGGTTACCGGTGACCTTCGACTGGATCAGCGACGACGACGCGTTCGCGAACGCGTTCTGCAGCACCGCCATCATGACGAGACCCGGCACGAGGAACGAGGTGTAGCGCACCTGGCCGTTGAACACCGACACGCGCGACTCGAGGACGTGCGAGAAGATCAGCAGGTAGAGCAGCGCGCTCAGCACCGGCGCCGCGATCGTCTGGAAGCTTACCTTCCAGAACCGCAGCAGCTCCTTCTGCAACAGGGCAAGCCAGCCTGTTCCGCGCGGCGCTGGCAAGGCGTCGCCCGTCACGATTCGGGCACCTCGGCGAGCCGCTTCGTCTCGTCGGTCGTCTCGGTGCCCGCCATGATGCGCAGGAACACCTGCTCGAGATCGGTTCCGGCGAGCGTCAGCTCGTCGATCGCGATGCCCGCGAGGCGAAACGACGCGAGCAGGCGCTCGAGCTCGGCGTAGCTCTCGAGGCCGAGGTAGTACACCGATCCCTCGCGGTCGTTTACGCGGCTCGCCCAGTCGTCGGGAAGCCGCGGCGCGGACACGCGCACGGTCAGCCCCGAGAAGCGCGACAGCAGATGCTGCGTCGTGTCGAGCGCGACGATGCGGCCCGCCTTCATCATCGCGATGCGCCCGCACAGCGCCTCCGCCTCCTCGAGGTAATGCGTCGTGAGGATGATCGTATGGCCGTCGCGGTTCAGGTTGCGAATGAACGCCCAGAGGCTCTGGCGCAACTCGACGTCGACGCCCGCCGTCGGCTCGTCGAGCACGATCACCGGCGGCTTGTGCACAAGTGCCTGCCCGACGAGCACGCGCCGCTTCATGCCGCCCGACAGCGAGCGCATGTTCGCGTCGGCCTTCGCCGTGAGATCGAGGTGATGCAGCAACGCGTCGATCCATGCGTCGTTGTGGCGAAGGCCGAAGTAGCCCGACTGGATCGACAGCGTCTCGCGCACGGTGAAGAACGGATCGAACACGAGCTCCTGCGGCACGACGCCGAGCAAACGCCGCGCGTGGCGGTAATCGGTGACGACGTCGTGACCGAGGATTCGCGCGTTGCCGCGATCCGCGCGCGTGAGCCCGGCAAGGATCGAGATCAGCGTCGTCTTGCCCGCACCGTTCGGGCCGAGCAGGCCGAAGAACTCGCCCTGCGCAACCGTCAGATCGACGCCGGCGAGCGCGTGCACGTCGCCGAAGCGGCGCGCGACATCGACGACTTCGACAGCGGGGGTCATGTCAGCGGCGCCGGGCCGCCCCAAGCCGCTGACTGCGCCCCCTCGGGGGGCAGCGAGCGCAGCGAGCGTGGGGGTCCTTCCATGTCAGCGGCGCCGGGCCGCCCCAAGCCGCTGACGACGCCCCCTCGGGGGGCAGCGAGCGTAGCGAGCGTGGGGGTCGTTTCATCCCATCGTGCGCGCCGACAGGCGCTCAACCGATCAGATCGTCGACACCGTAAACGACCGCGAGCGAGCGCAACGATTGCGGCAGGTTTTCGACGGACAGCGTACGGCCTTCCGCCGTTGCGCGGCGCTTCAACGCGATCACGACCGCGAGCGCCGCCGAATCGGCGCGCGTCATCCGGGAGAAGTCGACGACGCCGCCTGCCGGAAGCGCGACGCCTTGCGACGCGCCGAAAACCGCGGCGGCATCGTCGAACGTCAGCGCGCCATCGAAGCGCCACGCGTCGCCCTCGGTGGTGAAGGTGCCGGTCGCTTGCGCGTCGCCGCTCATTTTGGCGCCGGCGGCGGTGCGGCATTCTTCGCCGCGAGCGCCTTGATCAATCCGTCGACGCCGCCCTGGCGCACCTGCTGCGTGAACTCGTCCCGGTAATTGGTCACGAGCGAGACGCCGCCGACGATGACGTCGTACGCCTTCCAGCCGGATGGCGTCTTCTCCATGCTGTAATCGATCGACACCGGCGTCTGGCCCGGCCGGTTCACCTGCGTGCGGACCGTCACCTCGTTGGCGGTCGGCTCAGCACGCAGCGGCTCGTACGAGATCGTCTGGTCGCGATACTGGTTGAGCGCGTTCGCGTAGGTGCGAATCAGGAGCGACTCGAACTCGTCGGCGAGGCGCTTGCGCTGCTCGGGCGTCGCCTGCCGGTAGGCGCGGCCCGCGGCAAGCGCGGTCATCCGGTCCATGTCGAAATGCGGTGCGATCTTCGCCTGGATCAGGTCACGGATGTGCGCCTGGTCGCCCGCCTGCACGCGCGGATCGGTCTTGATGATCGACAGCGCTTCCTGCGACACGCGCTTGACGAGCGCGTCGGGTGCTTCCTGCGCGAACGCCGGCACGGCGACGAGCGCGACGAGCATCATGCAAAGTCGCAACGGCCCGGTTGCGCGGCGATTCGAGTCGAACGTCATTCTTCGTCTTCCTTCGGTGGCGGCGGCTTGCCGTCGTACACGAGGTACTGGCGGCGCTGCAGGTACGAGCGCCGGATGAATGTGTACGGATCGAGGGCCGCCTGGTTGAGCACGTTCTCGGTCTGCAACGCCGAGGCGCGCAGATCGACGAAGTTCAGCGCCCACAGCACGTCACGCGTCGGAGCGTCGTTGATGAAGTTGACCGGGCTCGCGTAGCCGCGGATCAGCCAACCGCTTCCATCGCGCACCGTCGTGGGCCCGAACACCGGAATGAACAGGTAAGGTCCCTGCGGAATGCCCCAGACGCCGAACGTCTGGCCGAAATCCTCGTTGCCCTTCGGGATGTTCGCGCTGCCGGCGATGTCGATCAGGCCGAGTACGCCGAAGCCGGTGTTCGTGATGACGCGTCCGAGATCGTTGCCGGCCTTGTCGGGCTTGCCCTGCAGCACGTCGTTGACGAACGAGAACATGTCGTCGATGTTGCCGAAGAAATTGCTGACGGCGGTGCGCACGATCTGCGGCGTGTATTGGACGTACGCCTCCGCGACCGGCTTGATGACCTTGCCGTCGATCTGCTGATGCAGCTTGTAGGAGACGCGATTCATCGGCTCGAACGGATCCTCGCGTGTCGGGCCCATCGCACATCCGGCAAGAAGCGCGGTTGCGATGCAGGCCGCGGCGATTCGTCGACCTGCTCGCATGCGATACGCTCCGGCGCTCATTTCGCTGCTCCTGCGGCGGCGCTGCCGGCACCCGGCTGGGGCGCCGGGCCGCCTGCAGTTGGCGCGGTTCCCGCCGCCGCCTTGTCGAACAGGAACTGGCCGATCAGCTTTTCGAGCACGATCGCCGATTGCGTCTTCGTTATGCGGTCGCCGTCGGCGAGCATCTTCGTGTCGCCGCCAGAATCGAGGCCGATGTAGACCTCGCCGAGCAGCCCCGACGTCAGGATCGACGCGATCGTGTCCTTCGTGAACTGGAAACCACGGTCGATCTTCATCGAGACGACCGCCTGGTAGGTCTGCGGATCGAGCCTGATCTGCTCGACGCGTCCGACGACGACGCCGGCGGCCTTCACCGGCGCGCGCAGCTTCAGGCCGCCGATGTTGTCGAACGCCGCCTGCAGGTGATAGCCGGGCGTGCTGCCGACCGATGCGAGATTGCCGACCTTCAGCGCGAGGAACAGGATCGCCGCGATGCCGATCGTCACGAAGATGCCGACCCAGAGATCGAGCGTCGCGCGGCTCATCGTCTCGACAAACTGCCGGCTGCGCCGTTGAACGGGATGCAATTCATACGCCGACTCCCCTGAACATGAACACGGTGAGCACGAAATCGAGCGCCAGGATCGAAAGCGAGCTAGCCACGACGGTGCGCGTCGTGGCCGACGACACGCCTTCCGCCGTCGGCCGCGCGTTGTAGCCCTCGAACACGGCGATCGCGCTCACCGCGATGCCGAACACGACGCTCTTGATGAAGCCGTTGAGAATGTCATAACGAAAGTCGACGGCCGCCTGCATGTTGCCCCAGAACGAACCGGCATCGATGCCGATCAGGCGCACGCCGACGAGATACGCGCCGAATATGCCGAGCGTCGAGAACAGCGACGCGAGAAGCGGCATCGAGATGATGCCGCCGACGAAGCGCGGCGCGACGACGCGCGCGAGCGGATCGACGGCCATCATTTCCATCGCGGACAACTGCTCGGTCGTCTTCATCAGCCCGATTTCGGCGGTGACGGCGCTGCCCGCGCGGCTGGCAAACAGCAGGCCCGCGACGACCGGGCCGAGTTCCCGCACGAGTGAGAGCGCGACGAGGATGCCGAGCGACTCGTTCGCACCGTAACGCGTCAGCACGTCGTAGCCCTGCAGCGCGAGCACCATGCCGACGAAAAGTCCGGACACGAGAATGATGACGAGCGACAGCACGCCTTCGAAATAAATCTCGCGCAGCGTGAGCGACAGGCGGCGAAACGCGCCTGGCAGGTGCATGACGATCGCGACCGAGAAGCGCGCGGCGAAGCCGAGCCGTGCGAGCGAATCGAGCGTCGCCGCACCCACGCGGCGCAGTGCGCCGGCGATCGTGTCAGCGAACATGGGAGGCAAACTCCCTGCCGATCGCCTTCGCCGGATAGTGGAACGGCACCGGGCCATCGGGCTGGCCGTCGACGAACTGGCGCACGAACGGATCGTGCGACGCGCGGACCTCGTCGGGCGTGCCTTGGGCAATGATCCGGCCTTCGGAGACGAAGTAGATGTAGTCGACGATCTTCAGCGACTCGTAGATGTCGTGCGTGACGACGATCGACGTGATGCCGAGCGCATCGTTCAATCGGCGGACGAGCTGGCCGACGATGCCGAGCGAGATCGGATCGAGACCGGCGAACGGCTCGTCGTACATCACGAGCATCGGATCGAGCGCAATGGCGCGCGCGAGCGCGACCCGCCGCGACATGCCACCCGAGAGCTCCGACGGATACAACTGCGCCGCGCCGCGCAAGCCCACCGCGTTGAGCTTCATCAGCACCAGATCGCGGATCAGTTCCTCCTGCAATTCCGTGTGCTCGCGCAACGGGAACGCGATGTTCTCGAACACCGACATGTCGGTGAACAGCGCACCGAACTGGAACAGCATCCCGATGCGGCGACGCAGCGCGAAGAGCGCCTCGCGATCGAGCGCGCCGACATCCTCGCCCGCGACGCAAACCGTTCCGGTCTGCGCGCGCAATTGACCGCCGATCAGGCGCAGGATCGTCGTCTTGCCGCAACCCGATCCGCCCATGATCGCGACGAGCCGGCCGCGCGGCACGGTCATGTCGATGCCGCGCAACACCGGGCGTGCGCGATCGTAGCCGAACGTCACGCCCGTCAAGCGGACGGCGATTTCAGTCGGGCACGTCGGCGAGACGGCAGCCGTTTCGACAACAGGCATTGGGAGACAACGGAAGGGCGAACCGCAGATTGTAGCCGGTTGGCGAAACGCCTTCGGCATACCGGCCGTTTGGCCTTACGCCGGCTATGCCTCCTCGAGCAGGCGCTTCTCGGCGCGCGCGAGATCGACGGGCCGCCCGAGCAACACCACGGTGTCGCCGGGCGCGAAGCGCCAGTCGGGGCCCGGGCGCACCGACCGCGCCCCGTCGCGGCGAACGCCGGTGACTTCGACGCGCGTGCCGACCTCGACTTCGGCGAGCGACCGGCCGACGGCGCGTGCGCGTTCGCCCAAGCGCACCGTGTGGAGTCGCGGCTCGATGTTGTCGTCGGCGCAGAAGTCGGTCGTGCCGTGGAAAAAACCGCGAAAGAGCGCATAACGCGCCTCGCGCACCTCGCGAATGCGCGCGAGCACGCGCACGAGCGGAACGCCGAGCACGAGCAGCGAATGCGACGCGAGCATCAGGCTGCCCTCGAGCACCTCGGGCACCACTTCCGTTGCGCCGGCCGCGATCAGCTTGCCGATTTGCGCGTCGTCGCGCGTGCGCACGATCACCGGCACCGTCGGCTGCAACTGCTGGACGTGATGCAGGATCCTGAGCGCGACCGGCGTGTCGTCGAACGAGATGACGACCGCGCGCGCCTTGGCGAGACCGGCGGCGACGAGCATCTCGCGCCGGCTCGCATCGCCGTAGATCACGGTCCTGCCGTCGGCCGCCTCGCGCACGCGCGCAGGATCCGAATCGAGCGCGACGTACGCGATGTCCTCGCGCTCGAGGAGGCGCGTGAGGTTCTGCCCGCTGCGCCCGTAGCCCGCGACGATCACGTGGTCCTGCCGCGCCATCGTCGTCGCCGCTGCCTGCGTGAGCTCGGCGGCGCGCGCGAGCCAGTCGTTCGCCGTGAACCTGCGGACGAAACGTTCCGCGTGCTGGATCATCAGCGGCGCGAGCAGCATCGACAGGATCATTGCGGCGAGCACCGCCTGCTCGAAGCGCGGCGAGATGAAGCGATAACCGGTCGCGAGCGCCAGCATGACGAGCGCGAACTCGCCGGCCTGCGCGAGATAGAAACCGGTGCGTAGCGCGGTCGCGGGCGGCGCGCCGAAAAGCCGGGCGAGAACGAAGACCAGGACGAGCTTCGCGCCGACCGGAAAGATCAGCAGCAGCAGCGCCTCGCCCGCGACGACGTCGTCGATGTGCAGGTCGAGCATCATGCCGATCGTGATGAAGAAGAGCCCGAGCAGCACGTCGCGGAACGGCTTGATGTCGTCCTCGACCTGGTAGCGGAATTCGGTCTCCGAAATCAGCATTCCGGCGAGGAACGCGCCGAGTGCGAGCGAAAGCCCGAAGAATTGCGTGATCGCCGCCATGCCGAGCGTCACCAGCAGCACGTTCAGCGCGAAGAGCTCCGACGAGCGCTGCCGCGCGACCAGCGTGAACCAGGCGTGCATCGGCCGCTGGCCGAGGAACAGGATCAGCGACAGCGCGATCGCGGCCTTGAGCACGGCGCCCGCCAGCGCGCGGCCGGTGTCGAGCCCCGGAAGGGCGAGCGACGGAATCAGGATCAGGAATAGCACGACGGCGAGATCCTGGAAGAGCAGCACGCCCATCACGTCGCGGCCGTGGGGCGTGCCGAATTCGCCGCGCTCGGCGAGCATCTTCGACACGATCGCGGTCGAGCTCATCGCGAGCGCGCCGCCGAGCACCACGCCCGCACGCCAGCCGAAACCCGATAGCTGCAATGCGACCGTGCCGGCGATCGTCGTGATCGCGACCTGCGCGAGGCCAAGGCCGAACACGGCGCGGCGCATCGCGCGAAGCTGCGGCAGGCTGAACTCGAGGCCGATCGAGAACAACAGGAACACGATGCCGAACTC
>JAICLP010000096.1 GCA_025925475.1 Burkholderiales bacterium
GCACGCCGCCGCCGAGCTTCTTGATGACCTTGGTCTGTGCGGCGCCGCCGACACGCGACACCGAGATACCAGCGTTAATCGCGGGACGGATACCGGCGTTGAATAGATCGGTTTCCAAGAAGATCTGGCCGTCGGTAATCGAAATTACGTTAGTCGGCACGAACGCCGTGACGTCGCCGGCTTGGGTTTCGATGATCGGCAACGCAGTCAGCGAGCCGGTCTTGCCCTTGACTTTACCGCCGGTGAACTTCTCGACGTACTCTTCGTTGACGCGCGCCGCGCGCTCGAGAAGGCGCGAGTGCAGGTAGAACACGTCGCCCGGATACGCTTCGCGGCCCGGCGGACGACGCAAAAGCAGCGACACCTGGCGATATGCCCATGCCTGCTTCGTCAGATCGTCGTAGATGATCAGCGCATCCTGCCCGCGATCGCGGAAGTATTCGCCCATCGAGCAGCCCGAGTACGGCGCGATGTACTGCATCGCCGCCGATTCGGACGCCGTCGCGACGACGACGATCGTGTACGCCATCGCGCCGTGCTCCTCGAGCTTGCGGATCACGTTCTTGATCGTCGAGGCTTTCTGCCCGATCGCGACGTAGACGCAGATCAGGTCCTTGCCCTTCTGGTTGATGATCGTGTCCACGGCGACCGCCGTCTTGCCGGTCTGCCGGTCACCGATGATCAGCTCGCGCTGGCCGCGTCCGATCGGGACCATCGAGTCGATCGACTTCAGGCCCGTCTGCACCGGCTGCGACACCTTCTTGCGCCAGATCACGCCAGGCGCGACCTTCTCGATGACGTCGGTCTGCTTCGCGTTGATCGGCCCCTTGCCGTCGATCGGCTGCCCGAGCGAATTGACGACGCGGCCGATCAATTCGGGACCGACCGGCACTTCGAGGATGCGCCCGGTGCACTTGACCGTGTCGCCCTCGGTGATGTGCTCGTACTCGCCGAGCACCACCGCGCCGACCGAATCGCGCTCGAGGTTCAGCGCGAGACCGAACGTGTTGCCCGGGAACTCGAGCATCTCGCCCTGCATTGCGTTCGACAGCCCGTGAATGCGACAGATGCCGTCGGTCACCGACACGACGGTCCCCTGCGTGCGCACCTCGGCGCTGGTATCGAGGTTCTGGATGCGCGAGCGGATCAGCTCGCTGATTTCCGATGGATTCAATTGCATGGATGTCTCCTCGGGCAAAAGTGAAACCCTGCTTTTGCCCGGTTGATCTTCACTGGAATCGCGGGCGAAGCCCGACGATTCCAGTCGCAAGGGCTACTGAACAACGCGTGTCGTGCCAATGCCTTTCCACAGGCACACATCGTCATGCTCGCAGCTGCGCGCGCATCGCCGCGAGCTTCGCCTGCACCGAGCCGTCGAGCACCGCGTCGCCTACCGTCACGCGCGCGCCGCCGATGAGCTCGGGATTGAGGGTGACCGTCGTCTCGATCTTCTTCCCGAAGCGCTTCTCGAGCGCGCTTCGCAATTCGGCAACCTGCGCATCGGTGAGCTCGAACGCGCTTTCGATCGTTGCCGTCGCCGTGGCCTCGGCCTCGTTCTTCAGCGTGTCGAACATCGCCGATATTTGCGGCAACAGCGCGACGCGCTCCGACTCGACGAGCACGCGGATGAAGTTGCGCGCTTCGCCGGCGAAGCGGTCACCGCCGATCGACAGCAGCAGCGACTCCTTCGCCGCCGCACCAAGGCGCGGGTTGTCGAGCGCGTCGGCGACGCGCGGATCGCCGACGATCGTCGCCGCGAAGCGCAGCATGTCGGACCAGGCGGGCAGCGCCTGCGCGTCGCGGGCGATCTCGAACGCCGCTTCGGCGTACGGCCGGGCAATGGTGGCTAGTTCAGCCATTCGAAACCGCCTCTTTACAGCTCGCGCCGGATCGACTCGAGCAGCTCGGCGTGCGCCCGCGGATCGATCTCGCGCTGCAGGATTTTCGCGGCGCCCGCAACGGCGAGATCCGCGACCTGGTTGCGCAACTGCTCGCGCGCGCTCTGGTACTCCTGCTGCGCCTCGGCCTTCGCGGCGGCGATGATGCGGTCGCGTTCGGCAGCGGCTTCGACCTTGGCCTGGTCCATCGTCTCGGCCTTGAACTTCTCGCCGTTGGCGACAATTTCGCTCGCCTTCGCGCGCGCCTCGGTCATCATGTCGGCAATGCGCCGCTCGGCGCTGACGAGGCTCTGGCGGCCCTGCTCACCCGCCTGCAGGCCCTCGGCGATCTGGCGTTGCCGCGTCTCGATTTGCGTCATCATCCACGGCCAGATCGTGCGTTGGCAAAACCAGATGAACAGGCCAAAGCCGATCGCCTGCATCACGAGCGTGAGGTTGATGTTCATGACAGCTTCGTCAAGCGTCGGTTATACGAGGCCCGGGGGAATCAGCGGATTGCTGAAAGCGAACAGCATCGCGATGCCGAGGCCGATGATGAACGACGCGTCGATGAGGCCGAGCAGTAGAAACACCTTGGCCTGCAACTGCGGCATCAGTTCGGGTTGACGCGCGGCACCTTCGAGGAAGCGCGAGCACATGATGCCGACGCCGACGCACGCGCCAAGCGCGCCCAGTCCGATCATCAGGCCGATGCCGATGCCGGTGTATCCCTGAAGGAGCGCGAGGGCCTGGAGTTTGTCCATGAATTTTCCTTTCGTTTCGCGAGTTTGACGTTGAAGAAAGCGGGTGGATCGACCGCAAGCGGGGCCGCGGCCGTGATCAGTGGTGCTCGTGGGCCATCGCCAGATACACGACGGTCAGCATCATGAAGATGTACGCCTGAAGCAGGATGATCAGCAGCTCGAAGATCGACCAGGCCACGTGCAGGCCCGCGCCGGCCACGAGGCCGACGTAGCCGGATGCGCCAAGCATGGCGACCACGAGGAACATGATCTCGCCGGCATACATGTTTCCGAAGAGCCGCAACGAATGCGACAGCGTCTTCGAAACGTACTCGATGACGTTGAAGAGCAGGTTGAGTATCCAGAGGACTGGATGGGAACCGAACGGCGCGCAGAAGAGCTCGCGGACCCAGCCGCCCAGCCCCTTGATCTTGATCGCATAGAAGATCGACAGCCCGAGGACGGCGAACGCGAGCGCGAACGTCGTGTTGACGTCTGCCGTCGGCACGACGCGCCAGTAAGGGACGCCGAGCGCGTGCAGCCCCTTGGCGACGAGATCGAGCGGCAGCACGTCCATCGCGTTCATGAAGAGCGTCAATACGAACGTGGTGAGCGCCATCGGCGCGATCAGCGCCGTGGTGCCGTTGTAGACGCTCTTGACCTGACCGTTCACGAAGTCCAGGAACCATTCGACGAATGCCTGGGTTTTCGACGGCACGCCGGTCGTTGCCTTGCGGCTCACGAAATACAGGAAGCCGAACGTCACGACGCCGAGCAGCGCCGTCATGATCAGCGTGTCGACGTTGAGCGTCCAGAATCCGCCCGTTCCGATCGGCTTCGTCAGAAACGTCAGGTGGTGCTGGATGTATTCGGTCGGGGTTTCGGAGGCGGTGGCCATCGGAATCATCGGAGAAAGCTCTAGTCGCGAACGAAGAGTGCAACGCGGGACAGCAACACCGTCACGACGAAGGCCGCCAGGAACGCCGGCAGCACCGCATCGTGATACGTCGAGAGCACCAGCCAGAGGAGCGCAATGATCACGAAGATCTTCGCGGTCTCGGCGCGGAACATTGCCGCGATCGCCCCGCCCGTCGTTCGCGGCGGTGCGACCGCGAGCACGAATGCGTAGACGACGCCCGCCGACAGGTTGATCACGCCCCCCAGCACCGCCGACAGCGCGCCGTGCACGCCCACCCACGCTCCGCCGATGACGGCAATGACGAGCGTCGCCGCCGCCTGCGCAAGCAGGACGGCGCGGTACGGCTTCGTGGAGAGCGGCTTGGGCACTTGCGGGACGCTATGCGCGCGGCCCGCTTGCGAGCCTGATCAACTGCCAAGCAAACTTGGCGATTTTATACGGAAACCGGCGCGTTTCGCAATCCGATGTTGCACCGCAATTGCGTGGATCAAGCCCGTCAACCGCCCGAGAGCGCGGCGACGATCATCAGCACTTCTCCCGACGCGATCGGCGTTCCGAGATCGCGCGTTGCGACATTGCCGACGAAAAGGCGGATGTGCGGGCGAATCCCGCCCTGCTCGTCGACGATGCGAAAGCGCAGTCCCGGATACGCACCGTCGATGGTTGCAAGCACGCCGCCGATCGTCGGTGGCAACTCCGGCGCGAGCAGCGGCACTGCGACGCCGACCTCGGCCGCGCCCGTGTACGACCGCAGCGGTGACGGGATGCGCACGCGAACGACCGTGGCGACTTCGGGCGAGGATTGGGCAGTCACGGGACCAGGGCTCGTTGAGCGCTATGGGAGGCGTTTCATGTCGTCGCGCATTCGAGCGCGTAGATTTCCGGCAGGTGCCGCGCGAAGCAGCGGAACGAGCGTCCTTCGTCGCGGCTGCCCCAGACTTCGCCCGACGTCGTGCCGAAGTAGATGCCGGTCGGATCGCGAAAATCGCTCGTCATCGCCTGCCGCTTCACCGTCCACCATGCCTGCGAGCGCGGCAAGCCCTGATCCTGCCGCTTCCACGACTTGCCGCCGTCGCGCGAGCGATAGACAGCGGGCCGGCCGCCCGGTGCGGTACGCGGCCAGACGGTCGTACCGTCCATCGGCAGGACCCACAGCGAATCCGGATCCTGCGGATGCACGACGAGCGGCAGGCCGATCGAGCCAACCGATTTCGGCATCGACGTTCCGATCTCCTGCCATGTTTCGCCGGGACGATCGAGGCGATAGATGCCGCAGTGATTCTGCTGGTACAGGCGGTCGGGGTTGCCCCCGGCGAAGCGCACGCAGTGCGGGTCGTGCCCATACTCCGGCGTCGGTTCCGGCAAAAAATCGGCGCGCACGCCGCGATTGAGCGGGCGCCAGTCGGCGCCGCCATCGATCGATTCGAACACGCCGCCTCCCGACATGCCGATATAGAGGTGCTTCGGATCCCTGCGATCGACGAGGATCGAATGCAGCTTCGGGCCGTCGGGCGTGCCCTCCTGGTCGCCGCCGCACCAGGCCTTCCGCTGCGGATGCGCGTTGAATCCGTCGATACCCTCCCAGGTCGCGCCGGCGTCATTCGACCGGAACAATCCCTGGGGCGACGTGCCGGCGTAGAACACGCCGGGCTCGTCCGCGTGGCCCGGCGTGAGCCAGAACGTGTGATCGACGACCCGCCCGCTGCCGTGCGCGAACGCCGGAGGATGCTGCGCTTCCTTCCAGGTACGGCCACTGTCGCTGGAGCGAAAGATCGTCGGACCGAGGTGACCGGTCCGCGCCGCCGCAAGGTGCACGCGCGGCGCGCGGGGATCGGCGATCGCGTGGTGCACGACGTGGCCGAGGAACTGCGGCCCGCTCAATTTCCAGCCGTTGCGCGAGACATCGCTCGCGAGGCTCCACAAGCCCTTGCGCGTCGCGATCAAAAGTCGGGTCTGTCGCGCGGGCGCCTTGCGCGCCGCAACGGGGGAACGAGCCATGAAGCGCCTCCTTGATCGATGCGTGAGCCGGATCCGCTGCCCGGCGCTGTCGGCGCCTTCATTGCGAAGGCGGGTTGAAGATTCGAACGCTACCCCGGGCGCGGATGACGAGCAAGCCGCACCGTCGGCTCCCGGCACTTTACATCGCGCGGTCCCGCTGCGATCCTCGCACTTCACCCACCGTCTTTCCGGACGGACTTTCCCAGGAGAAATCGCCATGACGATCAAGGTCGGAGACCGGCTGCCCGCCGGCACGCTGATGGAATATCACGATGTCGAAAAGGATGGCTGCTCGATCGGCCCCAACCCGGTGACGATCGAAAACCTGACGCGGGGCAAGAAGGTCGTGCTGTTCGGGCTGCCGGGCGCTTTCACGCCGACCTGCTCGGCGAAGCACGCGCCGAGCTACGTCGCTGACTATGCCAAGTTGAAGGCGAAGGGCGTCGACACGATCGCCTGCATGTCGGTCAACGATGCGTTCGTGATGGGCGCGTGGGGTCGCGGTCTGCACGCGGACGACAAGGTGCGCATGCTCGCCGACGGCAGCGCGGAGTACACGAAGAAGCTCGGGCTCGAGCTGGACCTCACCGCACGCGGCATGGGCGTACGCTGCCAGCGTTTCTCGATGCTCGTCGACGACGGCGTCGTGAAGACGCTCAACATCGAGGCACCCGGCAAGTACGAAGTATCGGGCGCCGACACGATGCTGGCGCAACTCGGCTGAGCGTGCGCTACGCGATCGATTTCGCCGGCACGCCGAGGCGCTCGACGATGCCGTCGAGTTGATCGAGGGTCGAGTAGCGAATCACGAGGCGGCCCGCCCCTTGGCGCCCCGGCTCGATGTGCACTACCGCGCCGAGGCGTTCGGCGAGCGCATTCGCGAGGCGCGCGGTATCGGCATCGACCGTTCGCTTCGCCCCGCCTCGCGCAGCGCGCGTCTTTGGATTTTGCAGCGCGTGCACGAGGCGCTCGGTATCGCGGACCGTGAGTTCCTCGTCGACGACGCGCGCGGCGACGCCCGATTGCTGCGCGACCGGCAGCCCGAGCAGCGCGCGTGCGTGGCCCATCTCCAGTGCGCCGGCAAGCAGGTATTCCTGCACCGGCGGAGCGAGCGCGTTCAATCGCAGCAGGTTCGACACGGCGCTGCGCGAACGGCCGACTGCCTTGGCCGCCGCGTCGTGCGTCAGGCCGAATTCGTCGATCAGCCGTGAAAGCCCGCGCGCTTCCTCGAGCGGGTTCAGGTCCTCGCGCTGGATGTTCTCGATCAGTGCGACGGCGAGCGCCGCCTGATCGGGCACGTTCTTCACGAGCGCCGGAATTTCGCGCAGTCCCGCCTGCTGCGCTGCGCGCCAGCGCCGCTCGCCCGCGACGATCTCGAAGACGCCGCCTTCGACGGGGCGCACGAGGATCGGCTGCATCACACCCTGCTCCTTGATCGACAGCGCCAGCTCGGCAAGCGATGCCGCGTCCATCTTCGACCGCGGCTGATACTTGCCGGGACGGAGGCGA
Organism: Burkholderiales bacterium; assembly: GCA_025925475.1. GTDB lineage: Bacteria > Pseudomonadota > Gammaproteobacteria > Burkholderiales > Casimicrobiaceae > VBCG01. Next base: position 7,047 of record JAICLP010000096.1, read on the forward strand.
TCGATCGACAGCGTTTGCAGCGTTTCGCCGGGCGGCGCCTCGTCGTCGCTTCCGGCAAGGAGCGCGTCGAGGCCGCGGCCCAGTCCCTTCGGTCGGATCATCGGTGGCTCCGTTCGTGCGGCTTCGATTTGTCGGCGTGTCTCATTCGGTAGCGGCCTCCTTCGGTATTTCCGCAGTCGCGGCAGGAGTGAGCGCTTGCTCTCGAGCCTCCATCCGTCGAACGACTTCACCAGCCAGCGCGAGGTAGGCGACCGCACCCTTCGACTTCACCTCGAGCTTGAGCGCGGGTACGCCGTGCGACGGCGCCTCGGCGAGACGGACGTTGCGCGGAATCAGCGTCCGGTACAGGCGCTCGCCGAAGTGGCGCTCGAGCTCGGCGGCGACGTTCTGCGCGAGCGTGTTGCGTGGATCGTACATCGTGCGCAGCAGGCCCTCGATCTCGAGCTTCGGGTTCAAGTGAGCGCGCACTTTCTTCACGGTCTGCACCAGGTCCGACAATCCCTCGAGCGCGTAGTACTCGCACTGCATCGGGATCAGGACTGAATCGGCGGCACAAAGTCCGTTCAGCGTCAAAAGCGACAGCGACGGGGGGCAGTCGAGCAGCACGAAGTCGTAGTCGGCGGCGATCGCATCGAGCGCCTCGCGCATCTGGCGCAGCGCTTCGGCGAGCGCATCCTTGAGCCGCGTCTCGCGCTCGGGCAGATCGACGAGTTCGATTTCGGCGCCGGCGAGCTCGCGATTCGACGGGACGATGTCGAAGCCGCCGCTTTCCGAATGGACGCGCACATCGGCGATGTTCGCTTCGCCGAGCAGCACGTGGTAGACGGTCCGCTTGCGCGCGCGCTTGTCGATGCCCGAGCCGGTCGTCGCGTTGCCTTGCGGATCGAGATCGACGACGAGTACGCGGCGCTTCATCGCCACGAGACTCGCGGCGAGGTTGACCGTCGTCGTCGTCTTGCCGACGCCGCCCTTCTGATTCACGACCGCGATGATGCGCGTCACGCGGAGCCGCCTTTCGGTTGCATGATGACGAGGTGGCGCGACGCGTCGACGCCCGGCACGTCGAGCGCCGGCGTGGCGGTTACCGCGATGTCGGCGGGCAGCGCCGCGATTTCATCCTCGGGGAGCGCGCCCTTCATCGCAACGATGAAGCCGCCGGATGCCAGGTGCTCGCGCGCGGCCGTCGCGAACGTGCGCAAATCGGAAAAGGCGCGCGATATCACGACGTCGAAGCGCTCCGCGGCGTTGAAATCCTCGACCCGTGCCGCGACGGCGCGCACGTTCGCGAGGCCGAGCTCGATCGCTGCTTGCGTCAGGAACGCTGCCTTCTTGCCGTTCGAGTCGAGCAGCACGAAGCTCGCGTCCGGCAACGCGATCGCCAGCGGGATTCCCGGGACGCCGCCGCCCGAGCCGATGTCGAGCAGCCGCATGCCGGGGATCGAGGGCAGCCATGGCAGCACCGAGAGCGCGTCGTCGATGTGCAGAGCCTGCATCTGCGCCCGCTCGCGGATGGCGGTCAGGTTGTAGACGCGGTTCCATTTCTCGAGGAGATCGAGGTACGCGGACAGCTTCGATCGTGCACCGGGCGGAAAATCGTCGGCAATCGACCGAATGGCCGGGGCCGCGACCGTTTGGCGCTCCTCTGCTCGAAACGCCTTCGTCATGCGCAATGCGGCTCGGCGTGGTTCGGGCCGGCCTCGCACGGCATCGTGCGCTTCAGATGCACGAGGAGTAGCGAGATCGCGGCCGGCGTGACGCCGGAAATTCGCGCCGCCTGTCCAAGCGTTTCGGGCCGGCGCGCGGCAAGCTTCTGGCGAACCTCCACCGAGAGGCCGCGCACATCCCGATAATCCAGATCGGTCGGCAACGGCATCGACTCCTGCTCCATCTGACGCGCGATCTCAAGCTGCTGGCGATCGATGTAGCCCTCGTACTTGGTGGCGATCTCGACCTGCTCGGCGACCGCTGGGTCGTCGACCGGCGTCCCTGCTCCGGGTAACGTGTGCAGGGCAGCATAACCGACCCCTGGACGGCGCAGCAGGTCGCCGAGCGTCCGATCACGCTCGAGCGGCTGCTTCAGTACGCGCTCGGCCTCCGCCCGAGCCACGACCTGCGGCGACAGCCAGGTCGACTTGAGTCGCTCGCGCTCGCGCGCGACGGCGTCACGCTTGTGACAGAACGCGGCCCAGCGGGCATGGTCGACGACGCCGAGGCGCCGGCCGTGCTCGGTCAACCGCAGATCGGCGTTGTCCTCGCGAAGCTGCAGGCGGTACTCGGCCCGCGACGTGAACATCCGGTACGGCTCGGTGACGCCTCGCGTGATGAGGTCGTCGACGAGGACCCCGAGATACGCCTCGTCGCGGCGCGGGCACCACCCCTCCTGGCCGATGGCGTAACGGGCGGCGTTGATGCCGGCGAGAATGCCCTGCGCCGCCGCTTCCTCGTAGCCCGTCGTTCCGTTGATCTGGCCGGCAAAGAAGAGCCCAGTGATCGCCTTCGTCTCGAGGGTTGCGCGCAGCGCTTGCGGATCGAAATAGTCGTATTCGATCGAATAGCCCGGCCGAACGATCACGGCGCACTCGCAGCCGGGAATCGAGCGCACCAGCGCGAGCTGAACATCGAACGGAAGCGACGTCGAAATGCCGTTCGGATAGATCTCCGTCGTCTGAAGGCCTTCGGGCTCGAGGAAGATCTGATGGCTCGATCGGTGTGCGAAGCGGACGACCTTGTCCTCGATCGACGGGCAATAGCGCGGACCGACGCTTTTGATGACGCCGGTGAAAAGCGGCGACCTGTCGAGCCCCGCCCGAATGATGTCGTGCGTACGCTCCGTCGTGTGCGTGATCCAGCAGACGCGCTGCGCCGGGTGCAGGTCTCGGGTCCCGATGAATGAAAACACCGGCGTCGGGTCGTCGCCCGGTTGGATGTCCAGGCGCGAGAAGTCGACGGTCCGGCCGTCGATTCGCGGCGGCGTTCCGGTCTTGAGACGTCCGACGGGAAGCGCGAGCTCCCGTAGCCGTGCGCCAAGACGCTTCGCCGGCGGGTCACCTGCGCGTCCCGCCGCGTAGTTCTGGAGACCGACGTGAATCAAGCCGCTCAGGAAGGTGCCGGTCGTGAGGACGACGGCCCGCGCCTCGAATTCGAGCCCGATCTGCGTGATCACGCCGCGGACCGCGTCGCCATCGAGCACCAGGTCGTCGACGGGCTGTTGGAAGAGCGTGAGATTTTCTTGCCGCTCCAGGCGTGCGCGGA
>JAICLP010000383.1 GCA_025925475.1 Burkholderiales bacterium
ATCAACACCGGCGACGGTCTCGGCATGGCCGCGCGCGCGGGTGTGCCCCTCGAGGACCTGGAGTTCTGGCAGTTCCATCCGACCGGGGTCGCGGGTGCGGGCGTGCTCATCACCGAGGGGGTGCGCGGCGAGGGCGGCATCCTGCTCAATTGCAACGGCGAGCGCTTCATGGAGCGCTACGCGCCGAACCTGAAGGACCTTGCGTCGCGCGACATCGTCAGCCGCTCGATGGACCAGGAGATCAAGGAAGGGCGCGGCTGCGGTCCGCACAAGGACTACGTGCTGCTGAAGCTCGACCATCTCGGCCCCGACGTCATCATGAAGCGCCTGCCGTCGATTCGCGAGATCGCGATCAAGTTCGCGAACGCCGATCCGATCAAGGAGCCGATCCCCGTCGTGCCGACGATCCACTACATGATGGGCGGCGTGCCGACGAACATCCACGGCCAGGTCGTCGCGCCAAAGGGCGGGAAGCCGAACGTTGTCGTCGAAGGGCTCTACGCGGTCGGCGAATGCGCTTGCGTCTCGGTGCACGGCGCGAACCGGCTCGGCACCAATTCGCTGCTCGACCTGCTGGTGTTCGGCCGTGCCGCCGGTGACTTCATCGTCGGCCGCAACCTGCCCGCGCTCGCGCACAAGGCATTGCCGCCCGATGCCGGCGACCTGTCGCTCGCGCGGCTTGCGCGACTCGACAGTGCGACGTCGGGCGAGCGCGTTGCGGAGGTCGGCAACGAGCTGCGCAAGACGATGCAGTCGCACTGTGGCGTGTTTCGCAACGAGCAGCTGCTCGCCGAAGGCGTGTCGAAGGTGATGGAGCTCGGCGAGCGCGTGTCGCGCACGGCGATCGACGACAAGAGCCGCACGTTCAACACCGCGCGCGTCGAGGCGCTCGAACTCGACAACCTGATCGAGGCCGCGAAGGCGACTGTGGTTTCCGCGCTGGCACGGCATGAATCGCGCGGCGCGCAGGCCCGCAGCGACTATCCGAATCGCGACGATGTCCATTGGCTCAAGCACACGCTCTGGTATCGCGAGGGTAATCGCCTCGACTACAAGCCGGTGCAGCTGACGCCATTGACCGTCGAATCGTTTCCCCCGAAGGCGCGCACGTACTGACTATCGCATATGGACGCCACGCTTCGTTGCTGCTCGCTCGCGATCCTCACGTACTTTCGCGTACGTTCCGGTCGCTCGCTGCGCGGCGCCTCGCCTGCCGCCCATCTGCTCGGTCAGATCACTACGCCATGAAATTCCGCATCTACCGCTACGACCCCGAGAAGGACGCGAAGCCGCGGCTGCAGGAGTACGACATCGCGCTCGATCCGCACGACCGGATGCTGCTCGATGCGCTGATCCGGCTGAAGACGATCGACGATTCGCTCGCGTTTCGCCGCAGTTGCCGCGAGGGCGTCTGCGGGTCCGATGCGATGAACATCAACGGCAAGAACGGCCTGGCCTGCATCACGAACCTGAAGAGCCTGAAGGAGCCCGTCGAGTTGCGGCCGCTGCCCGGCCTGCCGGTGATCCGCGACCTGATCGTCGACATGAGCCAGTTCTTCAAGCAATACCACTCGGTCAAGCCGTATCTCGTCAACGACACGCCGCCGCCCGAGCGCGAGCGGCTGCAGTCGCCGGCCGAGCGCGAGGAGCTTGACGGCCTCTACGAATGCATCCTCTGCGCGTGCTGCTCGACCGCGTGCCCGTCGTTCTGGTGGAACCCCGACAAGTTCGTCGGACCCGCCGGATTGCTGCAGGCCTATCGCTTCATCGCCGACAGTCGCGATCGCGACGTCAATCAGCGGCTCGACAACCTCGAGGATCCGTATCGGCTCTTTCGTTGCCACACGATCATGAACTGCGTCGACGTTTGCCCGAAGAACCTCAACCCGACGCTTGCGATCGAGAAGATCAAGGATTTGATGGTCAAGAGAACGGTGTGAAAGGCAGGCCCACGCCGGCGGCGCGAAGCGCCGCGACGCAGAGGAACGGGACAGGGGATAAAACGGATAGGGAGACTTCGCGTGATCGATGCGGTGAGATTGCGGCGAATCCGCTGGCGCTGCCGTCGTGGGATGCTCGAAAACGACCTGATCCTGTCGCGCTTTCTCGATGCCGCCGCCGATTCGCTGACCGAGGACGACGTTGCAAATCTCGACCGGCTTCTCCATATGGCAGACGATGAGCTGTGGCAAATCCTGAGCGGGCGCGCCGCGGTTCCCGACGCCCGGCTTGCGCCGTTCGTCGCGAGGGTCCGTGCCGGCTAGGATCAAAGCGCGGCCCACCGCCCACCGGCGCGGCTCGCGCCGTCGATAAGCGGCACGAAAACGCGTTGTCAGGCAGGAGGATGATTGGCGTCAAGCGCCGCTCGTGAACCAGGAACCGAAGGACGTCCGATGACCGACACTGCCACGATCCAATTCTCCGACGGCTCGCCGTCCGTCACGTTTCCGATCCTGACCGGGACCATGGGCCCGCAGGTCGTCGACATCCGCACGCTCTACGCGAAGACCGGCAAGTTCACCTACGACCCGGGCTTCATGTCGACGGCTGCCTGCAGCTCGGCGATCACTTATATCGACGGCGACAAGGGCGAGCTCCTCTACCGCGGCTACCCGATCGAGGAGCTCGCGGTGAAGACCGACTACCTCGGGACCTGCTACCTGCTGCTGTACGGCGAGCTGCCGAACGTCGAGGAGAAGCGCAAGTTCGTCGA
>JAICLP010000350.1 GCA_025925475.1 Burkholderiales bacterium
CGGCGCCGACGTGCGGCGCATGGCGCAGACGCTGATCGACGAACACGCGGACGAAGTGGTGGCCAAGCTCTATGGCGACTACTGTCGCAATGCGCCCGCGCACAAATGACGATCGCGGTGCGCGCTGGCGCACCGCGCAAAGCCGCTTGACTTGACGACAGGAGCATTACCGATGAACCGTGCAATTCGCTTCGTTCCGCCGCTTTTCGGCGCAGCGCTCGCCGTCGCGAGCGTCGCCAGCCTCGCGCAGCCGACGTTCGGGAACCCGTCGCCGACCGCGGGCAGCGACACGTCGCAGCGCGCGAACGCATCCGCCGATCAGGCGATGTACAGGCCCGTCGAGTACGTCAACAAGAACAAGCGCGGACCGGCGCTGGTCGTCATCCCCGGCGAGATCAAGAGCAACAACGCGACGTTCCTGCAGAAATTCACCGCGAACAACATCGCCGATTACGGCGAGCTCGAGCTTTCGAACGCCAACTTCAAGGTGCTCGAGCGCGCCGATCTCGGTCCCGTGCTGAAGGAATTCGAGCTCGCCTACAACCTCGGCGATCCGCAGGAGGCGCGCAAGCTCCTCGGCATGGGCAAGCTCAAGAGCACGAAGTACGTCGTCAAGTTCGACATCCTGAAGACCGAGCAGGTCGCGGCTGCGCAGCAGGGCTTCGACGGACGCGCAATCGGCAACATCGCCGGAGCGCTCGGCGCATTCAGCGGGTCGCTCGGCGGCGCGCGCGCGGGCGCGGTCGGGCAGGCAGCGGTCGGATCGGTGCATACGGGCGAATCGACCGGCGTCTGGGTCATCGGCATGCGCTACAAGATCATCAACGCCGAGACGACCGAGCAGGTCGCGCAGGGCTACACCGAGGAGAAGATGGAGGTTGGCGCGAAAGCGACGTCGGTGCTCGGCGTGTCGCAATCGCAACAAGGCGGGGTGTCGCTCGACACGATGGTGCAGCGCCTCGTGCAGAAGTCGGTGTGGGAGATCGACAGCAAGTACAAGTAGCGTTCGCGTAACCCCGATTCGATTTCGGGGGCCATGATCGCGGCGCAGGGCCGTCCCAAGCCGCGATGCGCACCCCCTGCGGGGGCAGCGAAGCGGCGCAAGCCGCGAGCGTGGGGGGTTCATGATCAGTCAACTCGGGAAGTACGAGATCCGTCGCGAGCTGGCTCGCGGCGCCATGGGCATCGTCTACGAAGCCTACGACCCGCTGATCAAGCGGCGCGTCGCGCTGAAGACGATCCGGCCCGACCAGCTCGACGGCGAGCGCGCGGCCGACATGATCGCCCGCTTCCGGCGCGAGGCGCAGGCGGCCGGACGTCTCAACCATCCGAACATCGTCGCGATCTACGAATTCGACGAGGACGCGGGCACCGCGTTCATCGCGATGGAATTCGTCGAGGGACGCGAGCTCAAGGACTGCTTCGCGGCGAACGAGCGCTTCCGCATGGCCGACATCGAGCGGATCATGACCGCGCTCCTCGAGGCGCTCGACTACTCGCACAAGCAGGGCGTCGTCCATCGCGACGTCAAGCCCGCGAACATCTTCCTGCTCGACAACGGCGGTGTGAAGGTCGCCGATTTCGGCATCGCGCACATCGAGTCGTCGAATCTGACGCAGGTCGGCACGGTCGTCGGCACACCGAACTACATGTCGCCCGAACAGATCATGGGCTTGCCGGTCGACGGGCGCAGCGATCTGTTCGCGGCCGGTGTCATCCTCTACCAGTTCGTCACCGGCGAGCGTCCGTTCGCGGGCTCGTCGACGACGACGATGCAGAAGGTGCTGAAGGAGGAGCCGTTGCCGCCGTCGACGCTGAACGTGCAGCTTCCGCCGGCCATCGACGCGGTCGTGCGCAAGGCGCTCGCGAAGCGACCCGACGATCGCTACGCGACCGCGCACGAGTTCGCGCGGGCGCTGCAGGGCGCGGTACGAACGACGGTGGCGCGGCAGGACCCCGAGGCGACGGTTGTCGCTCCCGTGTCCGAAGCGGCGCCGGCACCGCGGCCTTCGCCAACGCCAGCCACGCCCGTCCCCACGGCCGCACCAGCAGCCGCGACGCCGTTACCTGCCGTGAATGCGGCGCCGGCGAACTCGCGCAGCGCATTCGCGATCGTTGCCGGCGTTGCAGTCATCGGCGCGATTGCGCTCGCGGCGACGTGGTGGCTGTTCCCGCGCGACAGTGGCACCGCGTCATCGCAGGCGAAGGCGCCCGCTTCCCCCGGGGCCCTTGCGTCGTCGCCGCAACCGGCAACCACGACGGCAATGCAATCCACCGCAGCAGCGCCGACTCATGTCGCCGCGGCGCCGGCGACCGGAGCGGCCATTGGCGCGCCTGCCGCCGCACCCGCTTTGCCGGCGGCCGCACCACCCGGCAAGCTTGTCATCACCGCCGTGGGTCTCGCCGATCCGAGCAATGCCCGCTATGCGACCGACCGCTCGCTGCTGCAAGCCGACGTGCGCGCCGATTCGCGCAGCCAGCTGATCGCCAAGACGCTGATGCTGATGCTCGATCGCGACTCGTTCGCGAGCCACTACGATCTGCTGCAGTCGCGCGTGCTTTCGCAAAGCGACAGCTTCATCGGCAAGGTCGTGCAGCAGAGCGCGCCATCGATCGGCAAGGACGGCCTCATGTCGGTGACGACGCAGGCGGTCGTCGATGTCGACGCGGTACGGCGCGCCGTCGACCAGATGTCCCGCGAGGAGCGTGTGCAACTGATCCGCGCGAGCGGCGACCCGCGGATTGCCGTGCGCATCACCGTCCGCGACGAGGCCGCACCGGCGGACAGCGCCGCCCCGTCGCCGATCGCCGAGAACGTCGTCAAGGAGCGCATCCAGTCGTTCGGCTTTCGCACGTGGACCGATGCGTCGCCTGCGCCTGGCGGCGGCGCCGCCGAGGCCGATTTCATCGTCAGCGGCGAAGCGAGCGTGCGCAGGCTCTCGACGAAGCTGGCCGCATCGGGATTGACGATCACCAAGTACGCGCTCGCGTCGTGGACGGTCAAGTGCACCGATCGCGCGACCGGCGAGGAGATCTACTTCAACACGACGCTGCCGAAGGCATCGGGCAGCTATGCGAGCGAGGAAGCGGCCCTGCGCGCAATCGGCACGAGCGTCGCCGACGAGTTCAGCCGCGACTTCTTCCTGACGCACGTGCCGGTGCGCGGTCGCAAGGTGTCGCTGATCGTCGGCGGCTTGCCCGACGAGGCGACGCAGGCGCTGTTCGTGCACGAATTGACGGGACTGCCGTCGGTCATCGACGTCA
>JAICLP010000126.1 GCA_025925475.1 Burkholderiales bacterium
CGACACGAGCTTCGTCGACGTGCCCTTCGACGTCGTTGCCCGCATACCGCTCTCGCCCGCCATACGGATCCAGGTGATGCGGTGAGCGACCGTGCTTTGCCATCGGAAGCGGACGTGCGACGATTGCTGCGAACGATTCTTCGGCAGCCTTCGCAGGACGATACCGAGTTGCGGCGTGAAATTCTCGATGCGTGGGATTCGCTGAAGCACATGGAGATCGTGTTCGCACTCGAGGACCGCTACGGCGTGCGCTTCGACGAATCGGAATTTGCAGCGCTCGACACTTCGGCTGCGATCACGGCAGCGCTGCACCGCCACCTTGCGGCATGACGTTCACATCGCAGGCCACGCCTTTCGCTTGCGGCCCGTCGCCGCATCGGACGCGTCGTATCTGCTCGAGTTGCGTGCGGCCGGCGGGCAATTCCTCAACCGCGGCGCGAGCACGCTCGACGAGCAACGCGCCTGGCTCGACCGCTATTTCGCGCGCAACGACGATTACTGCTTCATCGTCGAAACCGCGAACGGGCAGCGGCGGGAAGGACTGGTCGGGCTCTACGACATCGACCGCGACGCACGAACGGCCGAGTGGGGCCGGTGGGTTCTCGCGCCACGCTCGAACGCCGCCGTGGAGTCGGCGCTGCTCGTCTACCGATTCGCGTTCGACGTGCTGTCGCTCGCGTCGGTGCGTTGCCGCACGCTCGCGGGCAATGCGAAGGTCGTCGCGTTTCATGACAGCAGCGGGCTCGCGCGAATGCCCGCCGCCGTGACGATCGAGCACGATGGCGTGCAGCGCGCCGGCGTCGAGCATCGGCTTTCGCAACAGCAGTGGCCCGGCGTGAGGGCGCGCCTCGACGGACTGGCCGCACGGTTCGCCACCGCACTGCGCGACTCGGGCCGCACCCGCCGATGAGCATCCATCTCGCCGCTTCGCCACGTCCGCGACCATGATCCTCGCCGTCGCCGGACTCGCGTTTCATCACGTCGGTGTCGCATGCACCGACATCGCGGCCGAAGCGGCGCATTTCGCGACGCTCGGCTACGTCCCCGAGGGCGACTCGTTCGAGGATGCCGTGCAGGGCATTCGCGGCATGTTCCTGGCGCGACAATCGCCACGCGTGGAACTCCTGGAACCGTTGCAGCCGGACGCGCCCGGCGTGCTGGCGCCATGGCTTGCACAGCGGGTCAAGCTCTATCACCTCGCGTATGTCGCGCCGGACCTTTCCGAAGCGATCGCAACGTTGCGCTCGCAGCGCGGCAAGCTCGTCGTGCCGCCGGTGCCCGCCGTTGCGTTCGGCGGCCGTAACATCGCGTTCGTGATGCTGGCCAACCGGTTGCTGGTCGAACTGATTTCGGCGGATTGAACGTGGGCAACGAAGTCGAGCGCCTCGAGAACATCGCCGGCCGATCGCTGTACGCAGCGGGCGTGAACACCGACACGATCCGCTATTCGTACCGCATCTTCGCGCGGCATTTGCGCGGCGATTCGATTCTCGAGATGGGCCCCGCCGAAGGCGTGATGACCGAGTTGCTCGCCGGCACCGGCAAGGCGGTCACCGTCGTCGAAGGCAGCCGCGCGTTCTGCGAGTCGATCGCCCGGCGCCTGCCGGCGGTGCGGGTCGTTCAAAGCCTTTTCGAGAATTTTTCGCCCGCCGAGCGCTTCGACAACATCGTGCTCGGCCATGTGCTCGAGCATGTCGAGGACCCGCGGGCGATCGTTACGCGTGCCGCGCAGTGGCTCTCACCCGATGGCCGCATGCTCGCTGCAGTCCCGAACAGCCGCTCGCTGCATCGCCAGGCGGCGGTGCTGATGAAGCTTCTGCCGCGCGAGGACGCGCTGAACGAAATGGACCTCCATCACGGTCATCGGCGCGTGTTCGATCCGGAATCGTTTCGGCAATGCTTCGTCGACGCCGGCCTCGATGTCGAGAAGTTCGGCGGCTACTGGATCAAGCCGGTGTCGAACCGGCAGATCGAAGAGACGTGGACGCCGCAGATGCTGGCGGCGTACATGGCCCTGGGCGAGCGTTATCCCGACATCGCTGCCGAGATTTACGTGGTCGCAGCACATCCACGATGATGGATCGGGTGCCGGTTTTCGCGTTCGTGCGCGATGCCGAACTCGACCAATCGCTCGCCGCCGCGGCGCTGCGCGTCACGGCGCGCGGACAGTACGTGCTCGGCGAGGAAGTAGCGGCTTTCGAGCGGGAATTCGCGGATTTCTGCGGAACGGCGCAGTGCGTCGGCGTCGCGAACGGCACCGACGCGCTCGAAATCGCGTTGCGTGCGGCGGGCATCGACCGCGGCGATCGCGTCGCCACGGTGGCCAACGCCGGTTATTACACATGCGCGGCGCTGGGGGCGATCGGCGCCGAGCCGGTGTTCATCGATGTCGACGAGACGCTGACGATGGCGCCCGATGCGCTGCAAGCAGCACAGGCCGACGCGAAGGCCGTCGTCGTGACGCATCTCTACGGGCGCCTCGCGGCGATCGAGCGCATCTGCGCGATTGCCGCGAGGCGTCGCATGCTGGTGATCGAGGATTGCGCGCAGGCGCATGGCGCCGCGAGAAGCGGCAAGCGCGCCGGGTCGTTCGGCCTCGCCGGATGCTTCAGTTTCTACCCGACCAAGAACCTCGGCGCGCTCGGCGACGCCGGCGCGATCGTCACCTCGAACCTCGAGCTCGCCGCACGCGCGACGGCGTTGCGGCAGTACGGATGGAACGCCAAGTACGACGTCGAGCAGGCCGGCGGACGGAACAGCCGCCTCGACGAGCTGCAGGCGGCGTTCTTGCGCGTCAAGCTTCCCCGGTTGGCCTCGATGAACGCTGCACGCGTCGCCGTTGCGCGTCGCTACTGCGAAGGCCTGCGCGACACCGATCTGGTCCTGCCGCAATGGTACGGCGACGAATACGTCGCCCACCTCTTCGTGGTACGCGCGAAGGATCGCGACGCGCTGCGCGCGCGATTGAACGACGAGCGGATCGATACCGCGATTCACTATCCGATTCCGGATCATCGTCAGCGCGTACGCACGCCATGCCGGACATCCGATCTGCCGATGACGGACGCCGCATGCGACCAGGTGTTGACGCTTCCCTGCTATCCCGGCATGCCGGCGAAAAGCGTCGATCGCGTCGTAAATGTCGTGCGACGCCACCATGCGGCAAAGGGTGGCGTACGCGCGCGCTGACCGCGTCACCGATACCACTGCAGGTTCTTCTCGATGCGCTCGCGCTCGGATGCGGGGAAGCGGCGTGCCGCGACGAGGCGCTCCGCCGCCCGGCGTCCTTCGTCGCGCGCACCGGCATACCACGCGGCGATCGACAGCTCGTCGTCGGCCTTCCACGCGTAAACCGCGTCCTCGACGAAGAGCTGATCGGCCGGGCGCGGTAATGCAACGGCGGCGCGCGCGAACAGCAACGCAAGCGGCCACTCGTTGCGCTGCCGATGCCAGCGCGCAAGCTGCACCAGCGGCTCCGCCCGCGTTGGACGCAGATTGAACGCTTCGAGGTACGCGCGCTCGATGGCGGCCGGTGGCTGTCCCAACCGCTCGACGAGCTGCGCGGCCTGGTAGCACGCCTGCCACGTTTCCTCGTCCCAGCCCTTCATCGTCGCGCGGTGGCGAAATGCCGCGAGCGCCCGCTCGAGCAAGCCGGCATCCTTGAGGCTTTGTGCGAGATAGAACGCGTAACGCGCGTTGTCCGGTTCGCGCGCGAGTGCAGCCTCGAGGACCGTCGCGTCCTTCAGATACGTCTGCGGATCGCGGCTGCGCGCGCCTTCATGATGGACGTCGACCCACGGCCCGGCCAGCGGCACGAATCGATGCGGCGCGTCGGCCGTCACGTATTCGTGCAGCACGCCCTCGTAGCGCCAGGCAATGCGGTCGGCGAGCAGGATCGCGATGCCGTATTCGATTCCCGCGTAGCGATGGGCGATGTAGTAGCCGTCGGCGTCGAGACCCGAGAAGCGGTATCCGGGCGGGGTACGCAGAACGTGGTCGGCATCCATCACGAGGACGTACTTGCCGTGGCCCCGTGCGAGCGCGATCGCCTCGCTCCGGTTGCTGCCGAAATCCCGCCACGGCCGCTCGTACAGCGTTCCGGGGATGCCGCGGTAATGCGTCCGGACGATGTCCTGCGTGCCGTCCGTCGAGCCCGTGTCGACGATTACCCAGTGCGCGATGTGCGCCTGCACCGAATCGAGGCAGCGGCGAATCACGTGCGCCTCGTTCTTGACGATCATGTTGAGACAAAGGGACATTGCCATCGGGCTGCACGGTCGCTACGGATTGGCAGCCGCGCAGTTTAGCCGAGCCCGCATCGGGCGGCGCAAGGTCTGTCGGTCGGGAACCATCTTCATCAGTGCCCGCGCGCGGCAGGCGGAGTGACCCTCCGCGGTTGCTCGCGGACCGCGGATCGGCGACACGCGACGGGAATCCGGCCGAGTGCCGGGGCCGGCATTGCATGCCGGTGGACTCCTTCATTGGGAAGCTCGGCGAAGAGCTGTCGCGTCGCACGCCGAAGGCAGCTTCAGTGCACTACAGGCCCGCTTCTTGCGATACGCGGTCCACCAGTGCGCCGCACTGCCTGGGATAGAAGTGACCTTAATCAACCAAGAGGGAGTTCCATGAGAAGGAAAATCATCGTGCAGGCGGTCGCGCTGGCGCTTGCATTTCCGGCCGCGTCCGTGATCGCAGCGCCGCCGTCGCTGTTCAACAAGGCCGACTCGCTGCTGGCGGTCGATTCGAATCGCGCTGCGGTCATCGACGGCATCGTTGCCAAATGGGGCGCCGAACTGGAGAAATCCGGCGTTTCGAACGAAAGCCTGCGTCAAACGCTGGAGGGCATGCGTGCGGATCAGCTGCTCGCGGCCAGCCTCGCCGCTTCGCTTTCCGGGTTTTACGACACGCTCGACAATGCATTGCACGGGGCTGCGCTGACGCAAACGAAGGCAGCCGTCAAGCCGCTCGACGGCACGAAGGCGCTCGGCGACACGTCGGCGGACATCGTGTATACGCCGGTCACGCCGTGCCGCCTCGTCGAAACTCGCAGCGGCGGGTCGGGGGTCTATCACGGCGCCGGACCCTTCAGTGCAGCTGAGATTCGCACGTATGCCATCGAAGGCGGCAACGGCAATTGCCTGACGCAACTGCCTGCGGGGTTGAATCCGTCGGCCGTCCAGCTTCAGGTCTTCGGCATTCCGCAGAACGGCACCTCGGGGGACATCGAAATTCTGCCGGAGGGCGCCACGTTCGGGGCCACGTCCACGCTGGTGTTTCTCGGCAATACGATCATCACGTCGGGCTCGACGACCGCGCTCGTCAACACCGTCGACAACGAGATCCAGGTGCAGGTGAGGAACGGGTCCGCAAACCTGGCGATCGACGTGGTCGGTTACTTCGCACCGCCGAAGGGTGGCTACGTTGCCAGCGTGACGGCCGGCTCCGGCATCGACATCACCGGGACGCCCCAGAACCCGATCATTTCCTCCACGGTAGCGGCGGGCCCGACCGGTCCCACGGGTGCAACGGGTGCAACCGGTGCAACCGGTGCCGACGGCGCACCAGGCGCGCCCGGTCTGCCCGGCGCGCAAGGACCGACCGGCGCTGCCGGGTCCCCAGGTGCTGCCGGCCCGACCGGCGCAACGGGCGCGACGGGCACCGCCGGCAATACGGTGCTGAATGGCTCGGGTGCGCCGGACAACGGGCTCGGCGCCGACGGCGATTTCTACGTCGATACGACGACGAATCAACTGTACGGCCCGAAGGCGGGCGGCGCGTGGCCCGGCAGCGGCGTCTCGCTCGTCGGCGCGACCGGCGCAACGGGAGCAACGGGGCCGGCCGGCGCAACCGGTGCTACGGGCGTCACGGGTGCCGCCGGCCTGCAGGGTCCGACAGGCGCTACTGGTGCAACAGGTCCTGCCGGTGCGACCGGCGCAACCGGGCCAACGGGCGCGACCGGTGCAACGGGCGCAACCGGGCCGACGGGGGCGGCGAGCGTCACGCAGGCGATCACCACGCAGACCGGCAACTACCCGGTACAGTCCACCGACTACACGGTGCTGTGCGGCAATCCGGGAGGCATTTCGAAGACCATGACGTTGCCCGCGGCAGCCTCGAACAGCGGCAAGGTCTTCGTGTTCAAGCAAACGGCCGGGACGCCCGGGACCTGCATAGTGGCTGGCGTTACAGCGCTGGATGGCGGTCCCAATGTATCGCTGGGCTTGCCGGGATCCGGAAACCCCAATGCGATCATGGTCCAGTCGGACGGAACCAACTGGTACATTCTGTTGAAGTCGAATTAACGGGTAATCACTCGGAGACACCGGCCGTAGAAGGCCCGCGCAACGCGGGCCTTCTCATTTTCTGGGCGAAAGATCGAAGTAGGCGTAACGCTGCTGCAGTCCGCCCTCGAGCGGGGGACCGAGCCGCGCCGTCAATGCGCCTTCAAGCTTCGCCAGCTCGTACGGCTCGTAGCCGAAGCGATCGATCCAGACGCCGACGAAACCCGATGCTGCCAGGCGATCGAGGAATCCCGGGTCCGCGGGATTGCCGAGCGATTCGTACCAGGACTTGCGACGCGACGAATACGATGGCCAGCTCCATGAAAGCGTTTTCGACGCGAGGTACGCGCGTGCGTGATCGTAGGCTTGCATCTTCACGCGTCCGTTGTCGGGCGTGAAGATCGCTTCCGGAAGCTGCATGACCGCGCCTCCGTTCGGGTGACGCCGCTCGATTTCCTGAACCAGCGTGCGCTCCGCGTGGAAGGTCGCCGCATCGATCCCATATCTTCCGACGATGGGCCGCGCTGCCTGGCCTTCGTCGAGCACGCCAACGATCAGGACGAACGCCATCGCGAGCGGGACCACGGCGCCTGACCATCGCTTGCGCTCGCGACGATCGATGCGTGCGCGCCACGTATCCGCCATGTGCGCGACGTAGACGATCACGAAGAACGCGATGAAGACGACGATCCGGTTATAGGCACGGATGTCGGCCGTCACCAGAAGGTTGAACAGCGCGCCGAAGCCGCCGACGGTTGCGAGCAGCACGCACGCGAGCGTCAATGCGCCGGCTGCCCTTGGCTGACCTGCGAGGCGCGGCGAGAACAGGAATTGCGCGAGCATCGCGACGAAGCCGATCGACAGGACGACGCCGAGCCGCGTCGTGCGGTTTTCGTTTTCGTTGGGAAACTGTTTCTCCTCTTCTCCCAACGCACGCAGCGACGCGAGCCGGCTCGGTTGAACGGGACTCAATAGCTGCCGCAACTTCAAGCCGTAGATTTCTGCCTGCGCCGCGGTCTTGTCGAAGTCGTTCGGGGGCTTGCCGTCCCTCCTCCACTCGAGGATGCTCGGCGTCAGATTGAGCGTCGCCGAAACGACGAGAACCGCGCACAACGCGAAAGCGATGCGCGCGTTCCTGGCCGAACGGTGATACGACCAGGCGAGAATGCCGGCCACGATGAAGACGAACGCCGCGAAGAACGTGTAGTAGATGTAATCGAACGCCTGCGCGATCGCGCAGATCACGACATACATTCCCCAGCGGCTTCTGAGCGAGACGGCCGTATTGGCGGCCATCTGCACCGCATACGCCGCGAGGACCGGGACGAACGTGAACACCAGCGACACGTGCGCGATGTTCCGGTAGAACGCATACGGAAGGAACGCGTACAGCGTTGCAAATACGATCGCGCTCGACCTGCCGTAGCCGAGGACGCGAAGTGCGAGATGCGCGTTCACCGAAGCGGCGACGATCGTCGACAGCCAATAGACGTTCAGCAGGAAGCCCGGCTCCTTCGAAAAAAGGCTCAGGCCTTTCAGGACGATCGACGTCGTCGTGAGATTCTGCGGATAGGCTGCGAGCGCGAAGCCGAACGGGGCACCGAGCCGATCGATGAACCAGATCCAGCCTCCGTCCGCGATGCTTTTCGCAACGGCGAGTTGCGGGAGCGTGTCGCCCCAGTAATACATCGGCACGCGGATGTCGGTTCGCCACAGTTTCAGCGTGACGAACAGCAGCAGCACCGTCAGCGCCGCCTGGAAGAGCAGCGATTGGGTGAGATGCAAGCGCGCGCGGAGATCACCGGAACGAGCGGCGTCTTCGTCGAACAATCGTGGAGCCGTTGCAGTGAATCGATACATGCGCTTCGAGACTTCGGCGAGGCCAACCCGGCGCAACGACCCGGCGGCACTCGGTACCTCGGTACCTGATTCCAATCTGCGCAACTTAGCACATCGATCAATGCAAAACGCCCCGGCGGGTGCCGGGGCGTTTTGCGTTGCGGGTGCCTGACAATGACCTACTTTCGCACGGGCAATCCGTACTATCATCGGCGCGCCGCCGTTTCACGGTCCTGTTCGGGATGGGAAGGAGTGGGGCCGGCG
>JAICLP010000047.1 GCA_025925475.1 Burkholderiales bacterium
CAGGGAAAGCACGCGTCCTCCTGGAACACGACGCCGATGCCATCGGGAATCTCGTGCGCGATCGTCCGGCCCTCGAATTCGATGCGGCCTTCCGACACCGGAAGAAGTCCGGCCATCAGCTCGAGCAGCGTCGACTTGCCGCAGCCCGACGGGCCGACGATCGCGAAGAACTCGCCCTTGCGGATCGTGAGGTCGATCGGCCCGAGCGCGTGCACCGCGTGGCCGTTCGCGCGAACGGGGAAGCGCTTGACGACCCCGCCCAGCATGACGTGCGCCTGCATTGGCGACGTGCTATTTCCCCTGCACCGGCGTGCGAATGTCCTCGGGCAGGAACTCGGTATCGATCATCTTCGTGATGTCGATGTCGCCTTCGAGCGCGCCGACCGACTTCTGCACCTCGATGATCCGCTTCATCCCCAGCAGGTGGATTTGCCCGTTCCCCCAGTACGGGATGCCCTGCGTGTAGCTCTTCGTCAGGTTGCGCACGGCGCTTCGTGCGACTTCCGGCGTGATGTTGAAGTCCTTCGCGACGAGGTCGCCCGCTTCGTCGGGATGGTCGATCATGAATTGCACGGCGCGCCGGCGTGCACGAATGACGGCACGGATGAAATCGCCGCGCGTCTTGATCGCTTCGCCGGTCGCCATGCCGACGACGTTGTCGAGCGGCGGCAGCGCCTCCGCCCCGGTGATCAGCACGCGGTACTTGTCCTTGACCTTCGACCACAGCGGCTCGGTGACGGCCGCCACGTCGATCTGGTCGAGGTCGAGCGCCGCCAGCATAGGACCGAAGCCGCCGGTCTTCACGAGCGTCGCATCCTCGGGCTTGTAGCCTGCCTTCTTCAGCAACAGGATCGCCAGCGCCTGGCTCGTCGAGCGGGGATTCGTGTAGCCGATCTTCTTACCCTTCAGGTCCTTGATCGTCTTGATCGGCGAATCCTTCTTCACCATCCACGCGAACTCGGCGATCGTCAGCACGTTGTCGCTGACGATCTTGATGTCGGCGCCCTGCTGGATCGCGACGGCGATGGCGCCGGGATTCGCCTCGCCGTAGGCGACGCCCGCCATGGCGTTACGCACCGACGTGCCGCCGCCCTGCGACGCGACGATGCCGGTGACGTCGGCGCCTTCCTCCTTGAAGAAGCCCTTGTAGAGCGCGACCGCGAATGGCATGCCGTTCGCCGACGAGCCGTAGTTGCCGACGGCGATGTTCTCGGCGCGCGCGATGCCGAGCGTTGCGAGCACCCCCAGAAGTGCCGCGAGCATGCACGCGAACGGGCGGTTGATTCGGTCCATCATGTCGTCCTCCTCGAAATGGTCACGCTGACGTTCTTGATTTGCGTGCACGCAAGCAGCTCCTCGATCGACTCCTCGCGTCCCATGCCCGACTGCTTGTAGCCGCCGAAGGGCACGCCGACGTGGTGCGTGCTCGCATTGTTGACCCAGACGTACCCGGCCTCGATGCGCGACGCGAGACGATGCGCGCGATCGAGGTCGTGCGTCCAGATCGACGCGGTGAGGCCGACGTCGAGCGCGTTGGCGCGCGCGACGACATCGTCCTCGTCGGACCAGCGCAGGATGCTCACCACTGGTCCGAAGATTTCCTCGCGAGCGATGCGCATGTCGTCGCGCACGTCGGCGAACACCGTGGGCTCGACGAAGTAGCCTTGCGCAAGCCGCGGGTCGGCTGGGCGCTTGCCGCCGTAGACGAGACGGGCACCGCCGTCCTGTCCGGCGCGGATGTACGACATCGTCTTGTCGTATTGCGCCTTGCTGGAGAGGCATCCCATCTCGGTGTCCGGATCGGTCGGCATGCCGACGCGGATCTGCTGGACCTTGCGCACGATCGCTTCGAGCGCTTCATCGTGAATCGTCTCGTGCAGGAAAACGCGGCTCGTCGAATTGCACGACTGCCCGGTGACGTAGCGGAAGTTCATGCCGCGCACGACGCCGTCGGCAACTTCTTCCGGCGTCGCATCCGCGCAGGCGATCAGCGCGTTCTTGCCGCCGAGCTCGAGCGTCAGCGCCTTGATCGTTCCGCTCGCGGCACGCATCACCGCGCGGCCCGCGTTGACGCTGCCGATGAAGCCGATCTTCGCGACGCGCGGATGCTCGGCGAGTGCGGCGCCCGCATCGCGGCCGCCGGTCACGGCGTTGAAGACGCCGGGTGGGAAGATGCCTTCCCACAATTGCGCGATGCGCAGCGCCGACAGCGGCGTCTGATCGGCCGGCTTGATCACCAGCGTGTTGCCGGCCGCGAGCGGTGCACCGCATTTGCCGGCGACGAACAGCAGCGGATGATTGAACGCGCCGATGCGTGCGACGACGCCGAGCGGCTCGCGCAGCGTGTAGTTCAGGACGTTGCCGGCGATCGGAATCGTCGCGCCCTTGATCTCGGTGACGAGACCGGCGAAAAGGTCCATGTAGCCGACGCTGATGTCGACGTCGTAGCGCATCGCGGTCAGCGGATTGCCAGTGTCGAGCGCATCGAGCCAGGCGAGCTCGTCGCGATGCTCGCGCAGCACCGCGGCGGCGTCGCGAAGGCACTGCGCGCGGCTTTGCGCCGGCGTGTCGCGCCATGCCGGGAACGCTGCCGCCGCCGCGGCAACGGCCCGGTCGACGTCGGCCGCATCGCCGTTCGGTACCTGGCCGAGCGATTCGCCGGTTGCAGGGTTCTCGACGTCGAGCATCGCACCCGACTGCGGCGCTTGCCATGCGCCGCCGTAGAAATGCGCGCGGTGCGCGGGAAGCTCGAAACTCGTTGCGGTGTCGCGTGCGTTCATCATTTCGGGATGTTTCTCAGCAATGCCGACGAAACGGCGCGCGCATATTCCGGCGCGACGTGCACGTCGATCACGCACGTCGCCCCCGCTTTCACCTGCTCGACCGCCGATACGAGCGCCTTCTCGTAAGCGGCCACGTCCGCGACCGGGCCGATGCCGATCGCGCCCTGCCCTTCGGCGAGACGGGCGAGGTCGAGCGGCGGATCGCTCATGCGCATGCCGATCCAGCGGTTCTCGACCGGGCGCTCCCGAACGCGCGCCGTTCGCTCCTGATGCAGCTCGTCGTTGAAGAACGAATGATTGTTCGCGACGATCACGAGCAGCGGCACGCGGTAGTGAACCGCGGTCCAGATCGCCGTGACGCCCATCAGGTAGTCGCCGTCGCCGAGAATCGCCACGGGCAATCGATCGGTGCGCGACAGCGCGATCGCCGCGCCGACCGCCATGCCGGGTCCGGAGGCGAGACCGCCGCCGCCATCGAAGCCGATGTAATCGAGCGGATCGTCGAAGCGGCAGAACTGCCCCGGCCAGCCGATTGGCAGGCGGATGTACGACGGCGCATGCACGGCCAGCGTGTCGACCGTCACGCGGGCCATTTCCTCGATGCGAATGCCGGGTGCGTCCGGGGCGTTCGTTGCCGGCGTCGACTGCGATTGCGAAGCAGTCGGCCATTCGGTGCCGCTGCGCGGGCCGGCGACTTCGAGCAGCGCACGCACGAGCGCATCGGGACTCGCCAGCATCGAAATGTCGGCCGGCGGCAGCGACTGGTAGTCCATGCTGTAGCCGTTGTGGCAGTACGCATCGAGCGAGCACTGGATGATCGTCGCCGCTGGCCATTCGCCGTTGCACGCGACCTTCAGCGTCCCGGCCAGGTCGATCCAGTCGAGGCTCAGGATCACGTCGGCGTCGCGCACCAGCGGGGCGGCATCGCTGCTCGCGAACATGCCCGGCGCGCAAGGATGCAGCGGATGCTGCGTCGGAAACGTCGCTCCGGTCTTGAGATCGGTGACGACGCGCGCGCCCAACCGCTCGGTGAGTTCGACACGCGCCCGCCAATCGTCACGCGCGTTCGACACGCGTCCGATCAGGATCAACGGACGCTTCGCTTTCGCCAGCGCGCGCGCGGCTTGCGTTACCGCCTCCGCGGGCGGCGCCGCGGTTGCCGGCCTGCGAAAGCGCGCGATATCGGGCAGCGCCACGGTTGCATCGAGCGGTTGCTCCTGGATCGTGGCGTCGAGGCACACGTACACGGGTCCCTGCGGCGCCGTCTGCGCGATCTGCCACCCGCGCAGCATGGCCTCGAGCGCAGCGGGAACCGACGACGGCTGGTCGTCCCACTTCGTGTAGCCGCGGACCAGCGCGCCGAGATCGCGCGCCGTATGAATCCAGTCGACCCACGGCCGCCGTTGCACAGCGTCCATGGGTCCGACACCGCCGAGCAGCAGCATCGGCACGCGGTCGCACCAGGCGTTGAAGATTGCCATCGTCGCGTGCATGAGCCCGACGTTCGCGTGCAGCGCGACGGCCATCGGCCGCCCCGTCACGCGCGCATAGCCATGCGCGATCGCGACCGCCGTCTCTTCGTGCACGGCGAGCAGCATGCGGGGCCGTTCGTTGCCGAGGTGATTGACGAGGCTGTCGTGCAGGCCGCGGAAGCTCGCACCGGGTGTCAGCGCAATGAACTCGACGTCGAGCGCGCGCAGCATGTCGGCGAGCGCGTCGCTGCCGAAGCGCGCGGTGCCGTCTGAAGGCCGCGGACGCTCGATGTCCGACGCGCTCGCGTCGGTCGAATCCGGCATCCGTGCATTCATCGGTCGTCCTTCGCGAACTGCGTTTCGATTCGCTGCCAGCGACCGGCGTCGAGCGCGTCGTCGAGCACGCGGCGATTCGCCGCGCTCGTCGCCGCCGGCGACATCGTCTCGATCCCCTGTGCATGCCGGCGCAGCGTCGCGAGCGTGTCGGCCATCGTGCCGACTATGCGAAACATCAGCGAGGCCGGAAAGCTCACGTGCGCGTAGCCCATTTCACCGAGCGTATGCGGCGTGAGCCACGGCGTGTCGACGCCTTCGAACACCGCTGCCGAGAGCAGCGCGCCTTTCAATTCGCGGCCGACGCGCGCGTACTCGTCCTCGGCCTTCAGTCCCGCGACGAAGACGGCGTCGACGCCGAGCGCGAGAAAGCCCTCGGCGCGCGCGAGCGCGGCATCGAGGCCGAGCGCGCCGTAGGCGTCGGTCCGGCCGATGATCAGTGTTTCGGTGCTTTGCCGCGCTTCCATCGCTGTTCGCAGCTTTTGGGCGATCTCGGCAACCTCGACGACGCCGCGTGCCTTTTCCGCCCGCGGCTGCTTGCGGTCGCGCCGCTGGTCCTCGATCAGGATGCCGCCGACGCCGAGGCGCTCGTACGTTTCGACCGTGTACGCGACGCTCTTCGCGTCGCCGTAACCGTCGTCGCCGTCGGCGAGGAACGGCAACGACGTCGCCGCCGCGATGTCGCGAATGCCATTGGCCATTTCGCCGCGCGCCGCGATGCCGAGGTCGGGCAGCGCATAGCGTGCGGCGAGCATCGCCGAGCCGCCGATCGCGAACGCGCGAAATCCCGCGCGCTCGATCAGCCGCGCCGACAGCGCGTCGTGCGCGAGCGGCGTGACGAGCGGGTGCTCGGCGGCGAGAGCGCTGCGAAGGGTTGGACGCGTCATCCATCGCTCCCGTCGCCGTTCGCCGGATAGAGCCACGGCTTCGCCAGACGGTGAAGCGCGCGGAACGCATCGATCCGGTCAGCAAGCGCCAGCGTGGCGTCAATTTCATCGCTACCGCTCATCAATCGGTTGCTTCTGCGCAAGTCCAGTTCGAACGTGAAGACGGCTCCATCTCGTGTCGTAACCGTGGCCGCCGCGACATCGACGCTGACGACATACGACGCCTCGGCCGCGCAGCATCGGACGAGCAGCGCATGATCGCCCGGCGATGCGATGATCGGCAAGACGCCGTTCTTGAAGCAATTCTCCTGGAAGATATCGCTGTAGCTTCGCGCAATCACGCAGCGGATGCCGAAGCGCTGGAGCGCCCAGACAGCGTTCTCGCGCGAGCTGCCGCAGCCGAAGTTGGCGCCAGTCAGCAGAATTCGGGCGTCGCGGAATCGCGAATCGTTCAGCACGAACTCGGGGTCGGCGCTGCCATCGGCGCGATAACGCCACCGCGCGAAGAGTCCTTCGCCGGGATCGCTCGCGAGCGAGCGCAGCCACTCGGCGGGAATGATCGCATCGGTGTCGACGTTGTCGCGCAGAAGCGGTACGACGACGCTCGTCAGCGAGATCAGCGGTTCCATTGTCCTATCCGGTTACCGCCGGGCGGGCGATGCAGCCGGCGATCGCGGATGCGACCGCGGTGAGGGGACTCGCGAGGTGGGTTCGCGCGCCGCGGCCCTGTCTGCCTTCGAAATTGCGGTTGGACGTCGCCACACAGCGCGCGCCCGGTGGAACGGCATCGTCGTTGATCGCGACGCACATCGAACAGCCGGCCTCCCGCCATTCGAAGCCAGCGTCGGCGAACGTACGGTGCAGGCCCTCGCGCTCGGCGGCGTAGCGTACGGCGGTCGAGCCCGGCACGACGATCGCGCGCACGTGTGGCGACACCTTGCGTCCGTCGATCGCGGCCGCTGCATCGCGCAGATCGGACAATCGCGAGTTGGTGCACGAGCCGATGAAGACCACATCGATCGGCAATCCTTCGAGCTTGTGGCCGGGAGGCACGGCCATGTACGACAACGCGCGCAAGGCGGCGGCGCGTCGCTCGGGCGCCATCTCGTCGACGTCCGGCACGGGCTCGTCGATATCGACGACGTCGCCGGGCGTGGTGCCCCAACTGATCTGCGGCTTCATCGCCGCCACGTCGAGGTCGAGTGTCTTCGCGAACGGTGCATCATCGTCGCTTTGGAGCGCGCGCCAGGCGGAAAGCGCCTCGTCGAACGCGCGTCCCTTGGGCGCGTAGGTGCGTCCACTGAGGTACTCGAACGTCGTCTCGTCAGGCGCGATGAAGCCCGCGCGTGCACCGAGTTCGATCGACATGTTGCAGATCGTCATGCGGCCTTCCATCGGCATCCCGCGGATCGTCGAGCCGCAGTATTCGACCGCATGGCCGACGCCCGCGGCGATGCCGAACGTGCGAATGACCTTCAGGATGACGTCCTTCGGCGTCACGCCGTGCGGCAGCTTGCCGTCGATGCGAATGCGCATCGGCCGCGCCTTCTTCAGCGGAAGCGTCTGCGTCGCGAGCACGTGCGCGACCTCGGAACTGCCGATGCCCCAGGCAAGCGCGCCGAACGCGCCGAGCGTCGCTGTGTGGCTGTCGCCGCAGACGAGCGTGCATCCGGGGAGCGCGAGGCCCGTCTCCGCCGCGACCACGTGCACGATGCCTTGCTGCGCGTCGTCGACGTCGAACAGCGTGATGCCGAACTCGGTGCAATTGCCCCGCAGGTAGCGGATGAACTCGATGCCCTGTGCGAACGTCGTGTCGTTGCGCCCAGGCTTCGTCGATACGATGTGATCCTGGGTGGCGAACGTCTGCTTCGGCGAGGCGACCGTGCGGCCGCCATTGCGCAGTTGCTGGAACGCCGCTGCACTGCTGACTTCGTGCACGAGGTGGCGATCGATTTGCAGCAGACTGACGCCGTCGCCGAGCGCGGCGATCACGTGATCATCGAACAGGCGGTCGAAGAGCGTCATCGCGGCCATGGCGAGGCGCAGGATAGGCAGGCCGGTGCCACGCGTATAGAACGATCTTGCGCGATCTAAGCGCCGCGCTGCTCCTCCGTCTTGATCGCCTCGCGCACGATCCAGTCCCCGAACGCCGCGACGCGCTCCGATTTCGGACGATCGGCCGGATAGCCGAAGTAGTAGCTGCCGTCGCCGGGTACCTCGAGGCCGAGCGGTGCAACCAGCCGCCCGTGTCCGAGGTCGTCCTCGACGAACGTGCGCTGCGCGATCACTACCCCGACGCCTTCGATCGCCGCCTGGTAGGCGAGCGCCGAATTTTCGACCTTGATGCCGTTGCTCGCATCGACGACGTCGGCGATGCCGGCCGCCGCGAGCCAGGTCGGCCAGTCGCGTGGGCGGTGCATCGACGATACGAGGACGTGCTGGGCGAGATCGCGCGGCTGGGCAAGCCGCGGTTCCCGCGCGGCGAGGCCGGGGCTGCAGACGGGCAGGAGCGTTTCGCCGAACAGCCGATGGAAGCGCGCATTCTGCGGTGGTCCCGTGTCCGAATGTATGCACGCGTCGACATCCTCGCGGTTGAAGTCGACGGGCTGGTGCGATGTCGTGATCTGCAGGTCGAGCTTGCGATCGAGCGCGTGAAAGCGCGCGAGCCGCGGCACGAGCCAGCGGATCGCGAACGTCGGCGGCACCTTGAGCCGCAGCGTGTTCTCGTCCGGCTCCTGGGCGAGTTGCCGGCTGCCGTATTCGATCTGGTCGAGCGCGCCGCGCACGACGCGCGAATAGACGGCGCCCTTCGGGGTCAACGCGATGCCGCGGAGCGAGCGCACGAAGAGCTTGACGCCGAGCCAGTCCTCGAGCGCCGACACATGGCGGCTTACCGCACCCTGCGTGACCGAAAGCTCGGAGGCCGCGCGCGTGAAGCTCGCGTTGCGCGATGCCGCGTCGAATACGCGCAGCGCATTGAGCGGAGGAAGCCTGCGTGGCATTGGCTATGAGCTCAGGTCATGGGCGGCATGATGAGAATGTCCTTGCCCATCAGCGCAGTAACGCTAGTATCTGACGAAATCGACGTTCCGGCCAGATCGTCAGGAGGCGGGGGTGGCGCTCCCTTACACGGAAATCCTCGAGCACATCCGCAACAATTTGATGCGCCGCGTAGGCGTCGACGAGCTGGCAGCGATCGCTCGCGTCAGCGTCTTCGAGCTGTGCCGTGCGTTTCGCCGTGAGCACGCAACGACACCGTATCGACTCGTCCTCGAGATTCGCGTGCGGCACGCGAGCGCGATGTTGAATGCGGGCGCGAGCATCGCCGATGCGGCGAACGAGACCGGCTTTGCCGATCAGAGCCATTTCACGCGGCACTTCAAGCGGCTCACGGGCATGACGCCGCGGCAATACACGCTCTCGCAGCGGACCCACGAATGCCAATGCGCGCAGGGGCCACAGGCGACGCACGCTCGGTCGTTATAATCGTCGCGGCAGGGAGGCTTCTCGCCTCCCGATTTTTTTGCGCGGGACAACGCGCAACCCGCCATGCGCCGCGTCATTGCCAATCCCGATTTTCGCGCCGGTTTCGTCGACATGCTGCCGGCGGCGCTCGCGCTCATGCCGTTCGGGCTCGTCTGTGGCGTCGGCGCCGCCGCGGCCGGCGCATCGCTCGCGGGTGCGATCGGTCTCTCGGCGATCGTCTTCTCCGGTGCCGCGCAGATCCTGTCCGCGCAACTGCTCGCTGCCGGCGCGCCGGTCGCGGTGATCGTGCTGACGTGCTTCGTCGCAGGCTTGCGCTTCCTGATCTACAGCGCGGCAATAGCGCCTTATCTGCGACCGCTGCCGCCGCGCTGGCAGAAGACACTCGCGTTCCTGCTGACCGATCAGGTGTTCGCGGCCGGCGTGCGTCGCTTCGATGCCGGTGGCGACGCGCGCGCCGCCGGTGCGCATTTTCTGGGCAGCGGCTTCGCGTTGTGGTTGTTCTGGCAGTTCACGAACGTCGCCGGCTACTTCGCCGGCAACCTGATACCACCCGCGTGGTCGCTCGACTTCGCGGTTCCGCTTTGCTTCATCGCGCTCGTGGCGCCGCATTTCCGCTCGTCGCCGACGATCATCGCGGCACTCGTCGCCGGCGTCGGCGTTCTGGCGCTCGCCGCGCTGCCGATGAAGCTCAACCTGATCGTCGCCGGCGTGGCAGGCATCCTCGCCGGCACCCTCGCCGACTTCGCGAAGGAGCGATGGACGCCGCACTGAAGCTGTGGACCGTCGTCGCGATCGTCGGCGTGCTGAATTACCTGTCGCGCCTGTCGTTCATTGCGATCTTCGCGCGGCGCCACGTGCCGGCGCTGCTCGGCCGCGCGTTTCGCTACGTGCCGGCCGCGATGCTGACCGCGCTGGTGCTGCCGATGGTTGTCGCCGCATCACCGGGCGATCCCGCATTGGTGTCGCTCCCGAAGATCATCGCCGCGATCGTTGCGGGTGTCGTCGGTTTCTTCACGCACAGCACGCTGAAGACGCTCGCCGCCGGAATGCTCATGCTGTGGGCGTTGCAGCTCGCTTCACGCGCCATGGGCTAACATCGATCGGATCGTCAACGGAGATGGCCATGGCAGAACGTTTCGTCGAACCGATCACGCTGCGGGGCACGCACGCGACGCTCGAGCCGCTCGGCGCGGAGCACGTCGACGGCATTCGTGCGGCCGCCGCCGATGGCGAATTATGGCGCCTCTGGTACACATCGGTGCCGCGACCGGAAAAGACCACCGATTGGCTCGCGACGGCTCTCGCGATGCGCGAGAGCCAAGGCGCGATGCCGTTCGCGGTCCGCGACAATCGCGACGGCAGCGTCATCGGCAGCACGCGCTATTTCAATGTCGATGCGGCCAATCGCCGGCTCGAGATCGGCCACACGTGGTACGCGAAGCGCGCGCAGCGCACGGCGATCAATACCGAATGCAAGCTGCTGCTGTTGACGCACGCGTTCGAGACACTCCAATGCATTGCCGTCGAGTTCCGCACGCACTGGTTCAACCAGGCCTCGCGCGCGGCGATCGCGCGGCTTGGCGCGAAGCAGGACGGCGTGCTCCGCAATCACCAGCTGCTTCCGGATGGCAGCCGTCGCGACACCGTCGTCTTCAGCATCCTCGACGGCGAGTGGCTCGCGGTGAAGGGGCACCTGCGCTTCCTGCTCGAACGTCCGCGCTGATTCCTGTCGGCGGCGATGAACGATTCGCTGCGGCACGCCATCGAGCGTGCAGCCGGGTTCGAAAGCGATGCGCAGTGGCGCCGCGTCGGCGCGACCGGGTGGGGCGACGCATGGTCGCTCGCGCAACGCGACCGGCGCCATTTCGTCAAGCTCGCACACGAGAACCGCGGCGACATGCTCGACTGCGAAGCCGACGGATTGCGCGCCATCGCGAGCACGAAGACGATTCGCGTGCCGAACCTGATTGCCGTGGGCGCGCACGGTCACGAAACGTATCTCGTGATCGAGTGGCTCGACATGACGCCTGCGATCGACGGCTTCGCCGCCGGCCGTGCGCTGGCGCGAATGCACCGCGCAGCACCGCCGTGCGGGCCGGCGGGTCAACGCTTCGGCTGGCATCGCGACAACTGGATCGGCGGCACCTCGCAGGCGAATGTCTGGAGCGACGATTGGTGCACGTTCTTTCGTGACCGGCGTCTTGCGCCGCAACTCGCGCTCGCCGAGGCGAACGGCTTTCGCGGCAGCGTGCAACGTGACGGCGAGCGGGTGCTCGCTCGTCTGCCGTCGCTGCTTCGCGCGCACGACGCGCAACCGTCGCTCGTGCACGGCGACCTGTGGTCAGGCAATGCGGCGACGCTCGTGAGTGGCGAGCCCGTCATCTACGATCCTGCCGTCTACGTCGGCGATCGCGAGGTCGACATCGCGATGACCGGGCTCTTCGGCGGCTTCGGCCGCGAATTCGTCGAGGCGTACGGAACGGAATGGCCAATCGACGCCGGCTATCCGCTGCGCCGCGATGTTTACAACCTCTACCACCTGCTCAACCATCTAAATCTGTTCGGCAGCGGCTATCGCGCGCGTGTCGAGCAGACGCTCGCACGCATCCTCGCGGCCACGGGATGACGAAAAAAGGGCCGCCCGAAATCGGCGGCCCTCTCGTGCGGGCGATGCCCGCTTGCTGTCGATCGAATCAGCCGATGCGAACCGGCACGAAGATCTTCTGGCCGTTGCGCTCGATCAGGAGCGCGACGTTCTTGCCGGCCTTGTCGACCTGCTGCTTGAGCCCTTCGACGGTCGTGACCTTGTTCGAGCCGACGCTGACGATCACGTCGCCGGCCTGGATGCCCGCGAGCGCGGCCGGGCCGGTTGCGTTCTCGACGACGAGGCCGCCGTGACCGACTTCCTGCTTCTCGTCGGACGTGAGCGGACGCACCGCGAGGCCGAGCTTCTCGTGCGACGTCGACGCGTTGTCGTTGCTCGCGACCTTTTGCGAGTTGTCGTACGAGCCGATCGTCGCCGTCAGCGTAACCGGCTTGCCGTCGCGCCACACCTCGACCGTCGCCTTCGTGCCAGGCGCCATGTTGCCGATGCGACTCGTGACGTCGGTGCTGTCGACGACCTGCTGGCCGTCGATCTTGCGGATGATGTCGCCGGTCTTGAAGCCGGCCTTCGCAGCCGGACTGTCGTCTTCGACGGTACCGACGAGCGCACCGTTCGAATCGGGCAGGTTGAAGCTCTCGGCGAGCGTCTGATCGAGCCCCTGGATGCCGATGCCGAGGCGTCCGTGATTGACGTGGCCGTGCTCCTTAAGCTGCATCGCGACGTTCTCGGCAACGCTTGCCGGAATCGCGAACGAGAGGCCCATGAACCCGCCCGAGCGGCTGTAGATCTGGGAGTTCACGCCGACGACCTGGCCTGCGGCGTTCAGCAGCGGACCGCCCGAGTTGCCCGGGTTCACCGCGACGTCGGTCTGGATGAACGGCGTCATCTGGCCGCCCGGCAGCGCGCGATGCACGCCGCTGACGATGCCGGCGGTGACGCTGTTCTCGAAACCGAACGGCGAGCCGATTGCGATCACCCATTCACCCTGCTTGACGGGCGCCGGATGCGACAGGTCGAGCGCGGGCAGCGGCGTCTTCGCGTCGATCTTGATCAGCGCGATGTCCGTGCGCTTGTCTTCGCCGATCACCTTCGCGGTGAATTCGCGCCGGTCGGTGAGCTTGACCGTGACGGTCTTCGCGCCATCGACGACGTGCGCATTCGTCACGATGTAGCCGTCGGGACTGACGATGAAGCCGGAGCCGACGCCACGCGACGGAACGACGCGCGGCTGGATGTTGAACTGTCCATTCGGCATGCCGAAGCGTTTCAGGAACTCGTTCAGCGGATTGTCTTCGTCGTCCTGGTCGAGGCCCATCGTCTTCGTCGTGCCGACGACGCTGATGTTGACGACGGCCGCGCCATCGCGCTCGACGAGGCCCGTGAAGTCGGGGAGTCGCGCAGCGGCGGTGGAGGCGACGGGCGAGGTGACCGCGGGCGGCGTTGCCGCATTCGCGACCGACAGCGCCGGCGCGTCGAGGCGGTTGTAACCGGCACCGACCGCGAGGCCGAAGCCCGCTGCCGCCAAGGCGACGGTGATCTGCTTCATGTGATGTTTCGCTTGCATCGATGCACTCCTTGGGAAACGAGGGGCCCCGAGAGCGAGGCCGGCAACGTCGAATATACGGACGGGTGCTTAACCCTTCCTTAAGAACGGCGGAAAACGGACTGTCACCACGAGGCCGCTGCCGTCGGCCGGATCGCCGAGGTCGGTCGTCGCCCCGTGCGCGTCCGCGATTCGCTTCACGATCGAAAGTCCGAGTCCGCTGCCGGGGCCGCCGTTGTCCTCGCCGCGATAGAAACGGTCGAACACGCGCTCGCGCGCTTCGGCCGGAATGCCGGGACCGGTGTCGGCCACGACGAGCGTTGCGCCCCTCTCGTCGCCGTCAACCGATACGTCGATGCGCCCTCCGCGCGGCGTGTAGCGCAATGCGTTGTCGATCAGGTTCGACAGCAGGATGCCGAGGCTTGCGGGATCGCCGCTGACGCTCGCCGGCGTTTCGCGCGCAAGCCCGAGATCGATGCCCTTGTCGGCGGCAAGCGCTGCGCGCGCGACGATCGCATCCTTCGCGATCGCAACGAGATCGCATTGCGTTCGCCGCTGCGCCATCGCCTCGGGCTCGGCGCGGGCCAGCGTCATCAATTGCTCGACGACGTGCGACGCACGCGCGACGCCGGCTTCGAGATCGTCGAGCGCCGCCGCGCGTTGCTCGGGATCGTTCGTCCGGCGCGCGAGATCGAGCTGCAGCTTCAATGCGGCAAGCGGCGTGCGCAACTCGTGCGCGGCATCGGCGGTGAAACGCCGTTGCGCGGCGATCGCATCCGAAAGCCGGGCGAGGAGTCCGTTGAGGCTCGCGGCGAGCGGCTGCAACTCGTCGGGCAGCGCACCCTCGGAGAGGGGACCGAGCGCGTCCGGGCGCCGTTTCGAGACGGCCTTCGACATCGCATCGAGCGGCTCGAGGCCGCGGCCGACACCGACCCAGACGAGCACGCCGAAGAACGGAATCAGCGCGAGGAACGGAACCAGCGTGCGCAGCGCCGTCTGCGTCGCGATCGCCGCGCGCTCGTCCTGCGCCTGCGCGACCTGCAGCGCGTGCGAGCCTTGCACGAGCGTGTAGACGCGCCAGTCGCGGCCGTTGTGATGAATCGTCGAATAGCCTTCCGTCGCCGGCACGGGAAGACCCATGCCGGGCTGCGACCAGTAGACGAGCACGCCGTCGCGATCCCAGATTTGCGTGACGAGCTCGGTGACGCCTTCGTCGTGCGGCATCCGGCGCGCGTCGAAGCCGGGCTGGCGTCCGCGCAGAAGATCGTCGATGCGCGTCGAATACGCGAGCTGCTTGAGCTGCAGATCGAGGAGCTGCCCGACCTCGCGCCGCGCCGCGAGATACGTGACGCCGCTTGCCGCGAGCGCGATCGTCGCGAGGCCCGCGAGCAGCCAGACCAGCAGCGTGCGTCGTATCGAATTCATCGCAATCTACGCTAACGCGTAGCCCACGCCGCGCAGCGTGCGGATCGTCTCGCTGCCGAGCTTCTTGCGCAGGTTGTGAATGTGCACTTCGACCGCATTGCTTTCGACTTCGTCGCCCCAGCGGTAAATGCGCTCCTCGAGCTGCGCCTTCGACAGTGCTGCACCCGGACGCTCGAGCAGCGCGGCGAGCAGCGCGAACTCGCGCGCCGACACGTCGATCGGGTGTCCCGCCTGCGTGACCGCGTGCGTCACCGTGTCGAGCGCGATCTCGCCGTGCCGCAGCACGTTGCCCTCACGCCCGATGTCGCGGCGTAGCAGCGCGCGCATCCTTGCGCCGAGCTCGTCGAGGCTGAACGGCTTCGTCAGGTAGTCGTCGGCCCCGGCATCGAGCCCGGCGACCCGGTCGGCGACCGCGTCGCGCGCGGTCACGATCAGCACCCGCACGCGATTGCCCGCGCGCCGCA
>JAICLP010000134.1 GCA_025925475.1 Burkholderiales bacterium
CGACGTGATGACGCGAATTCCGAACGCGCTGCTCGCGTTCTCGCCGCTGCAGCCGGGGCTTCGCGGCGTGCTCGAGCGACTGGCCGCCGTGGCAGGCATTGCGTCGCAGCGCCTCGTCTTCGTGCCGCAGGGACGCGACGATGCCGAGAACCAGGCACGCTACCGCGTGATCGACTTCGTGCTCGACCCGATGCCGTACGGCGGCGTGAACGGGACGCTCGAAGCGCTCGACATGAACGTTCCGGTCGTGACGCTCGTCGGCCGCCGCCACGCCGAGCGCACGTCGTTTTCGATCCTGACGAATCTGGGTGTGACCGATACGATCGCGCAGACCGGCGGTGAGTACGTCGACATCGCCGTGAGGCTCGCCACCGATCGCGAGTTCATGCAGGGTGTGCGGACGCGGATTGCTTCCGGCCTTCGCGCGTCGCCGCTCACCGACATGGCGGCGCACACGCGTCATCTCGAAGCCGCGTATCTTGCCGCCCTCGAGCACGGCGCGCCGGAAGCGCTTGCCGGGTCGGCCGGGTGATCGCGGACGCGGTCGCACGCGCGCGTTCGCGGCTTGCTGCGGGCGACATCGCTGGCGCGCGTGCCGACGCCGAGCGCATTTCGCGCACGGGAAGCGCGCCTGAAAAGGCCGCGGCGCACCTCGTGCTGTCGGCATGCGCCAAGCGCACCGGAAACGCGGTTGCCGCGAAGGCGCACGTCGACAAGGCGCTCTCGCTCGATGCGGCGAACGCGCTCGCGCACTACGCATTCGCCGAATTGGCCGAGCAAGGCGGCGACGTGCCCGGGGCGGTGGCAAGCCTCGAACGAGCCGTTGCAGTGTCGCCGGACTTCGTCGCGGCCTACCAGCTGCTCGGGATCCTGCACGGCGAGGGTAACGATGCAAAGCGCGCGATCGATGCGTTCTCGCGCGTCGTCGCGCTCGACCCCGCGAACGCGCGCGGCCACAACAACCTCGGCAACGCGCTGCGCACGGTCGGCCGCCTCGGCGAGGCGCGCGCGGCATTCGAGCGCGCGATGGCGTTACGGCCCGATTACGACTTCGCGATCGCGAACGTCGCCGTCGCCTGGCGGGATGCGGGCGAGATCGAGCGCGCGGAGGCGCTGCTCAGGTCGGCGCTTGCGCGAAAGACCGGCAGGCCGCCGCTTCGCGCAATGGTCGTCGCGCTGGCGGGCTTGCTGCGCGAGCGCGGCGCGCTCGACGACGCGCTGCCGCTCTACGAGCAGGCGATCGCGATGGCGCCCGACAAAAGCGCCGGCGAGTGGTTCAACGTGGGACGCACGCTCGCGGAGCGCGACGAGGTTTCGCGTGCCTGCGACGCGTATCGGCGTTCGTATGCGCAAGATAGCACCGACCTGCGCGGCGCGATCGCCTCCCGGCTGTCGCTGCCGATGATTCCGGCGGATGCCGACGACGTGATGCGTGCGCGCAGGCGCTACGCCGAGGGACTCGCGCAGTTGCATCGCGACGTCGACGATCTCGTCGCCGGTCTGACGCCGCCGCAGGTGATCGACGGCCTGCGCTGGACGAACTTCTTCCTCGCGTATCAGGGCGGCGACGATCGCGGACTGCAGGGATCGTACGCCTCGTTCGCTGCGCGCGCGATCGAGCGCGGCGCCCCGGAGTGGCTCTCGCCGATCGCACCGCGATCACGCAAGCCGGGCGAGCGGCTGCGCGTCGGGTTCGCGTCGTCGTTCTTTCACGTCGGCACGGCGGGCCGCTATTTCCGCAGCTGGCTGACCGGCCTCGATCGCGAGCGCTTCGAGGTTTTCGTCTATCACCTGTATCCCGGCCTCGACGAGATCGCGCGCGAGATCGGCGCGCGCGCCGATCGCTTCGTCGAATTCGGCGGCAGCCGCGCGCGGCCGTCGGTCGTCGCGCCGGTGATTCGCGACGATGCGCTCGACGTGCTCGTCTATCCCGAGCTCGGCATGGACCACGCGTCGTTCGCGCTCGCGGCGCTGCGTCTTGCGCCGCGGCAGCTCGCCGGATGGGGACATCCGGTGACGAGCGGACATGCGACGATCGACGGCTTCGTCAGCTGCGCCGAGATGGAGCCGCCCGACGGCCACGCGCATTACGTCGAGCGACTGCTGCGGTTGCCCGGCATCGGCACGTCCTACCGGCGGCTGGCCATGCCGGATCGCGCGTCACGCGCGCGCTTCAACCTGCCCGACGATCGCGCGCTGCTGCTCTGCCCGCAGTCGCTGTTCAAGGTGCATCCGGACAACGACGCGCTGTTTGCGCGCGTGCTCGCGGCGAACCCGCGCGCGTCGCTCGTGATGTTCGACGGACGCCACCCGCGCGTCACCGATCTTTTCATGCGCCGAATCACGCGCGCGCTCGATGCGCACGGCGTATCGGCACGCGAGCGCCTGATCGTGCTGCCGCCCTTTCCGCATGAAGACTACCTGCGCATCAACCTCGTCTGCGACGCGATGGTCGACACGCTGCACTGGTCGGGCGGCAACACGAGCCTCGATGCGCTCGCGTGCGGGCTGCCGGTCGTCACGCTGCCGGGCGCGTACATGCGCGGCCGCCAGAGTGCCGCGATGCTGCGTCTTGTCGGCGCGCCGGAGCTCATCGCGCAGGACCGCGACGACTATCTGCGGATTGCGGCAAATCTCGTCGACGACGCGGCGTGGCGCGCGAGGATGGGGAGCACGATTCGCAACGGCCTGGGTGCGCTGTTCGATACGCCCGCGCCGGTGCAGGCGTTCGCGGACCTGCTATTGACCGACTGAACCCGACTCCAGGACGTCGCGCACCGATGCGACGACCGTTTGCCAATCGCCGATCGACGGTTGTCGAAAGAGGCGCGCCGTCGGATACCACGGGGTGCGTTCGCCGGCGATTCCCCAGCGCCAATCGGGTGCAAACGGCAGCAGCACGCAGACCGGTTTGCCGAGCGCGCCGGCGAGATGCGCGATGCTGGTGTCGACCGTGACGACGGCGTCGAGCGTGTCGACGAGGGCGGCCGTATGCGCGAAGTTGCAGTCCGCTTCGAGCGGGACGACGTCGCGCGTTGCTTCGAGCTGCGCAAGCTCCACGGCGGAGCCACCTTTTTGCAGCGAGTACCACGCAACGCCGGGCAGCGAAAAGAGCGGCGCGAGTGCCGCGAGCGGCATCGAGCGGCGCTTGTCGTTGCGGTGATGCGCGGCGCCCGCCCACGAAACGCCGATTCTGCGCGTCGCGGGGCCGTGTTGTGCGAGGATCGACGCAATGGCGCCGCTTCGCGACGCATCGCTTTGCAGGTAGCGACCCGTTGGCCGCAGGTCATCGATGCCGAGACCGAGCCGGTGTGGCAACGAAAGCAGTGGAAGCTCGAAATCGTACGCGTCGAGCGGATCGTCGCTGCCGACGCTGGCCGCGACACCGGGCGCCGTCGCGAGGAGTGGGCCAAGCTCCCGACGCGCCTGCACGACGACGCGCGCGCCGCGTTCCGCGACGTGCGATGCGAAGCGGACGAACTGCAGCGCATCGCCGATGCCTTGCTCGGCCGTGAGCAGGACTGTTTTGCCGCGCAGGTCTTCCCCTTGCCATCGCGCCAGCGAAAGCCGCGGCGCGCGTCCACCGAGCTCCGCGACCCGCAGCCGCCACTCGTATTCGCGAAGCCCTTCGGCGTAGTCGCCCTGCGCGAGCAACGCGAGCGCGAGGTTCCAGTGCGCCTGCGCGAACGCGGGCGTGAGCGCGAGCGCGCGCCGAAAGGCGGCGACGGCTTCGGGCAAACGGTTCATCGCCTGGTACACGAGGCCTAGGTTGTTCCATGCAGTCGCGTGATCGGGCTTGCGATCGAGCGCGCGCCGATACGCATCGGCGGCGTCATCGTTGCGGTCGAGCGCCGCCAGCACGAGGCCGAGGTTGTTGTGGAATTCAGGCTCGTGCGCGACGAGCGACACGGCACGCTCGAGCAAAGGCAGTGCATCAGCATGGCGTCCCCGCTGATGGTGGACGACGCCAAGGTAGTGCAGCGCAAGCGGATGCTCGGCCTCGTGCGCGAGGGCTGCGCGATAGGCGCGCTCGGCGGCTTGGAGATCGCCGCGCTGGTGCGCGGCAAACCCTCGCTGCGCCAGGGCAGCCGCGGATGCGCTCGCTGCAGCCGATGCGCCCGCCGCGATCCGTGCGCTCGCTGCAGCCGGTGCACGCGCGCCTGCCGATGGGCTCGCTGCGGCCGTGTTCGCCGTTGGCGAACTGCCGAGTGCGCCGTGACACTGCTTGTAGCGCTTGCTGCTGCCGCAAGGGCAGGGATCGTTGCGCCCGACGACGGGACCCGTCGCGAGACCCGCTTCCGCGCGCGCCAGCAGTGCGGCTGATTCGGCATCGCCGGGCGTCGCTGCCAGCCGCCGTCGCGCGAGCGCTGCAGCCGCGTCCCATTGCGCGAGCGCGATGCAGTTGCGCAGCAGTTGCCCGCACTGGATCGAGCGCGCGATCGCGTCGGAAAACGTCGTCGCAAGGACGGCGAGTTCCGCCGGCGGCACCACGCGACAGAAGTTGTAGAGGCCGTGAAAGCCGAACGGCAGGCCAGCCGGATACGCGGCCTCGAACGCGAAGCGATCCGCGAGCGCTTCGCTTGCGTAGCGGATGCCGTATTCGCGCTCGAGCAGCGGCCGATACGCGCGGCCGATAGTGATGTCCTCAGCCTCGGTCAGCTCGATGCGCGGATCCTGCAACGCCGCGAGCAGCTTGCGCGAGCGCAGCGAAAACCCGCCGTTGCCGACACGCATGCCGTCGTCGAACCAGAACCACTTCGCACCGATGTAGTCGCATTCGAGGAACGACGCCTCGTATGCGGCGGGATTGACGACGTAGCCGTCCCACTGGATCAGCAGCACGTACGGCGTGTCGACATGATGCGCGAGCGACTTCAGCACGAAGCGCGAGTAGTCGTCGCGCGAGGCGAGCGGCGCGATCGTCGCGACGTCGATGCCGGCCGGCACGGCGACGTCGCGGGGCACGCCGCCGGTGAAGAACAGCGTGCGCGCGAAACGCAGGCCGCGCTGCGAGCGCTCGAGCGCGCGAAGCGCGAGGGCGTGGTTCAGCGTATCGACGCAAACCAGCGTGACGCTGGATAACTCGCGCATCGGTCGGCGGTCAGGCGCCCGCCGTTACCGGCTCGTGAACCGGATGCGGCGATCGCGAGAGTGCCCACGCGCGAAACGCGAGCACCATCCAGACGACGATCAGTGGCGCAAGATGCAGCGTCGCGCGGTTGACCGTCGACTGGTCCTCGACCCACGCGCGCGCGTTCGTGAACGCGAAACCGAACATCAGGAACGCGAGTCCGGCGGCGACGATCAGCGTCAGTGGCGCGAGGGCAGGCGAGAGCAGGCGCCGCCAGGCGAGCACCGCGACAGCGAGCACCCCGTAGAACAGCAGGTGCCAGTTGGCGAACATGAAGTACGCTTCGGCGAGACCGTTCCACGGCATGTCGAAGTCGAGTTGCAGGTGATAGCCGAGGATCGTCAGGCCGGTTCGCGTCAGCACGAGCGCGGCGGCTGCCGCGACTGCGAAGACGGCACCCGCGATCCGCAGCCCGTAGCGCGGCACGAGCGCCGCCACGAGACCCGGCAGCAGCATCAGGATCCAGATCTTTCCCGGGTTCTTGATGACCGTGCATGCAGCAGCGAGCACGAGCGCGAGGACGAGATCGAATGCGCGGCGCGATTGCACGAAGCGCAGGGCAGCGAACGCCGTCAGCGTGAGGTAGGTCGCCATGGCGAGATCGGCATAGCCGGCCAGCGCGACGTGCGCATCGAGGATCGGCAGCGACAGCACGAGCCACGTCGCGACGAGCGCACCGACGCGACCCAATCCGCGACCGCGCAGGAAACCGTACACGGCAAAGCCGAATGCGACGGCGGTGAGCCACCACGGCAGATTGATCAGCGCGTCGTCGAAGCGGCCCAGCAGCGTGGCCGACCATACCTGCGTGAGCGGTACCGTGCCGGGGTAATGCGGCGCGGCATCGAACCAGACACTGCTTCCCGGCGCGTTCAGCCACTGCGACGCATCGACGAACGGCACCATCGTGCGCTCGCCGTACCAGACGCGCGCCTTGGTCGCCCATTGCGTCCATGCGTCCCACGGGTAGAGCGGCCGTCGCAGCACTTCGATCAGCAGCAGCGCGAAGCGCAATGCGAGCCAGCCGAGAATGGCGTAGCGCAGCGTGCGCTGCTCCTTCGGCAGATCGCTGCCCGCGAGACCGCGCGGCGCCGCACGCAGCGCATCCACGAGAACCTTCCGATGCCGCCGCCACGCGAGCCACGCCAAGACCGCGGTCACGGCGATGAGCGCGCCGCCGATCGACACTCTGTCGAACGGGATGCCGGCCACGGCGAGCGCGCGCATCCAGAGCGTGAGCAGGAACTGTCCGACGAAAAAGCCTGCACCGGTGACGAACGCGATCTCGCCGTCTTCCGACAGCGACGACGTTGGCCTCGCCAGCGCCAGCAGCACGGCGATGCCGAGAAACCATGCGAGCAGCCATCCGAGCCAGAGCAGAGCGATTCCCATTCGTCGGAGCTCTCGTGCTCAGCGAACTAGGAACAACGCGCCGCCAGGCGCGACGAGCTTCAACTCGGCGTTCACGATCTGCCCGCCATCCCAACGCACTTTGCCCTCTGCGCGATCGAACTGAATGCCGCGCTGCTCGTACACGAGGAGCCAGTCACCCGGGTGCAGGTCGCTTGCGGGCGGCAACGCGTTGCTGCGCGGATCGAAGAATACGCGGTGCGGATACAGGTGGTACGCGGCGCGGTCGCGCAGATAATCGGCGTCGGAGGCGATGAAGATGCGGACCGGCGTGCTCGGGAGGACTGCGAGCGCCTTCTCGATGAACGCGAACAGCGGGCCGTCGTCGTTCGCAAGACGCTTGTCCCGCGCATCCTTGCCCGCGTATTGCGCCGCGGTGTCCCGTTCCTGCCGCAGCAGGTTCCAGGTCCAGCGTGCATCGAGCAAGAGCCAGCCGGTGAGAAAGAACGCCGCGAGAAGCACCGGTGTCGCCGCCCGGAACGCATCCGGACGAAATCGCCGCACCGCGACGACGACGATGCCGCTCACGAGGACGACGAGCGCAAGCAGGACCGGCAGCGGCAAGCGCTGGTAGTCCTTGCCGCCCGCGATCGTGTTGATCGATGCGCCGTTCCAGCGCTCGAACGCGAACCATTCGCCGAGCCGATCGCGCAGGATTTCGATCGCCCCCAACGGCTTCGCCGTGACGCCGTGAATCACGACCGGTTGCGGCAACGCGCCATGGATCGCGAGCGCGACGCCGTTGATATGGCCGATCCACGCCGGATCGTGCGCGAGCACCGTCGTGATCGTTCGGCCCGCCTCGACACCGATCGGGGCGCTCGCGAGCTTCTCCGGCTGGAAGTCGTTGCGCCAGAGCAGTCGCACGTCGGCGTCCTCGCGCAACCCGCTGACGGACCAATCGATGCCGGGGTAATCGGTGGATCTAAAATCGGTTGTGACGCTGACGAGCGCG
Source organism: Burkholderiales bacterium (assembly GCA_025925475.1). Lineage (GTDB taxonomy): Bacteria > Pseudomonadota > Gammaproteobacteria > Burkholderiales > Casimicrobiaceae > VBCG01. The sequence continues at coordinate 7,497 of JAICLP010000134.1, forward strand.
ATGCCGCTCGCATCGGGCGCGGTGACGACGAGCGCGTTGCCGACGACGCGGCCGGTGCCGCGAACGAGGGAGAGTTCCTTCACGCCTGCGCTTTTCGGCGCAGCCCGGGGAAACCAGGCGCCAGGGACCGCCAGCGCCAGATAGGCGGCGACGCAGACGATCAGCACCGCAACCGCTATCGATGCCGCGCGCAGCACATCGCGATTGCGCGGCGGGCTCGCTGGAGGCGCAACCGGCGGGGCGTCGGTTGCGGCTTCCGCAGGCGGTACGGTCGCGGGCGAAATGGTGGAGCGGCCGGTCATCGATCGATTATCGGCTGGATGTTCATCGGTCACATCAATGCGCATTGCGGCTGTTGAACACGTGCACGAGCGTCAGCGCGATGATCCGCAAATCGAACCCGAGCGACCAGTTCTCGATGTAGTAGAGATCGAACTGGATTCGCTTGTGGAGGTCGGTGTCGCCGCGAAAATCGTTTACCTGTGCCCATCCGGTGATGCCGGCCTTCACGAGGTGCTTCTGCATGTAGCCCGGGATCTCCCGCTTGAATCGCTCGACGAACTCCGGCCGCTCGGGCCGCGGCCCGACGACCGACATCTCACCGCGCAGCGCGTTGATGAACTGCGGCAGCTCGTCGAGGCTCGTGCGCCGCAGGAACGTGCCGA
>JAICLP010000289.1 GCA_025925475.1 Burkholderiales bacterium
AAGCGGCGTGCAACGACCTGATGCGCGAAACGGGTGCCACGCTGATCCATCCGTTCGATGACGCGCGCGTGATTGCCGGCGCCGCGACGGCGGCGGTCGAGCTGCTCGAAACCGTCGACGACCTCGACGTCGTCGTCGCACCGTGCGGCGGCGGCGGCGTCCTTTCGGGAACGGCGATCGCGGCGAAGTCGCTTCGTCCCGGCGTTCGCGTATTCGGCGCCGAGCCGGCGAACGCCGACGACGCCGCGCGCAGCTTCGCGAGCGGCAGCCTGCAGCCTCTGCCCGCCACGACCACGATCGCCGACGGCCTGCGCACCACGCTGTCGCCGCGCACGCTGCTGGCGCTGCGCACGCACGTCGATGCGCTCGCAATCTGCAGCGAACTTGGTATCCTCCGCGCCATGCGGATGATTTTCGAGCGCATGAAGCAGGTCGTCGAGCCGTCGTCATCGGTGCCGCTCGCGTGCATCCTCGAGCGCGCGGTCGACGTGCGCGGATTGCGCGTCGGCATCATCGTCACCGGTGGCAACGTCGATCTCGACAAGCTCGACTGGGCATGAACAACGGGACAACTGCGGCGCCGCTCCTCGCCGTGCGCGGCGTCACGCTGCAATACAAGACGAAGGACCACCTCGTCACCGCGACGTATCGCGTCGATTTCGACGTACAGCGTTCCGATCGCTTCATCCTGCTCGGGCCATCGGGGTGCGGCAAGTCGACGCTGCTGAAGGCGGTTGGCGGCTACATGAAGCCGATCGAAGGCGAGATTCGCCTGAAGGGGGAGGCGGTGACGCGTCCGGGACCCGACCGGATGATGGTCTTCCAGGAATTCGACCAGTTGCTGCCGTGGCGGACGGTCAAGGAAAACGTGATGTTCCCGCTGCGCGCCACCGGGCGCCTGCCGCGCAAGGTCGCGCTCGAAAAGGCGATGGAGTACATCGCGAAGGTCAATCTCACGGGGTTCGCCGACAACTATCCGCATACGCTGTCGGGAGGCATGAAGCAGCGCGTCGCGATCGCGCGCGGCATGGCGATGGAGCCCGACATCCTGCTGATGGACGAGCCGTTCGCGGCGCTCGACGCGCTGACGCGGCGCAAGATGCAGGACGAGCTGCTGTCGCTATGGGAAGGCACGCGCTTCACCGTGCTGTTCGTCACGCACTCGATTCCCGAGGCGATCAAGATCGGCAGCCGCATCCTGCTGTTGTCGCCGCATCCCGGGCAGGTGAAGGCCGAGCTCGACAGCCTGCCCGTCGATGCGAGCGCGAGTGCGATCTCGGCGCTCGAGCAGCGAATCCATTCGATGCTCTTCGCCGACGCGATCGAGGAAACGACGACGACCGAAAAGGTTACGGCATGAATGACATTGCCGCCGCGCCTGCTGCGCGCCCCGAAATCCTCCGCGAGCCCGTGTCGACGGCAACGTTCGGCATCGTGCAGAAACCGCTGTCGTTCTGGGAGCGGGTCACGAACCTCGGCTGGGTCCGCAAGCTCGCGCTCCTCGTCGTGATCGCCGTGGTCTGGGAAGTCTATGCGCGGCAGCTCGACAATCCACTGTTGTTCCCGACGTTCTCGGCGACCGTCCTCGCGTTCTTCCACGGCGTTTTCGGCGGCGACCTCTTCACGAAGGCGATGACGTCGCTGCGCGTGCTCGTGATGGGGTACGCGGCGGGCATTGCGTGTGCCGCAGTGCTCACGGTCATTGCGATCACGTCGCGCATCGGCACCGACCTGCTCGAGCTCCTCACGTCGATGTTCAATCCGCTGCCGGCGATCGCACTGCTGCCGCTGGCGCTGATCTGGTTCGGTCTCGGTACCGGCAGCATCGTGTTCGTGATCATCCACTCGGTGCTGTGGGCCGTGTCGCTCAACACGCATTCGGGCTTTCTCGCGGTGTCGAACACGCTGCGGATGGTCGGCCGCAACTACGGCCTGCGCGGCTTGCCGTACGTCGCGCGCATCCTGATTCCCGCGGCATTCCCCAGCATCCTGACCGGGCTCAAGATCGGCTGGGCGTTCGCATGGCGCACGCTGATCGCCGCCGAGCTCGTGTTCGGTGTCTCCTCGGGGTCGGGCGGACTCGGATGGTTCATCTACGAGAACAAGAACCAGCTCGAGATTCCGAATGTCTTCGCGGGCCTTTTCACGGTGATCGTGATCGGGCTCATCGTGGAAAACGTCGTTTTCCGCGTCCTCGAAGCGAAGACCGTGCGCAAATGGGGATTGCAGAGTTGACGATGAACCACGCCCCCACGCCCAACTACCCGCGCTTCCACCTGGCCTTTCCCGTCACCGACCTCGGCGAGGCTCGACGCTTCTACGGCGAGTTCCTCGGCTGCGCGGAGGGGCGAAGCAGCGACGACTGGGTCGATTTCGACTTCTTCGGCCATCAGATCGTCGCGCACAGGGTTGCCGCGCATGCGATGATGGATGCGACGAGCTTCGTGGACGGCCAGAACGTGCCGGTGCGCCACTTCGGCATCGTCACCGATCGCTCGACGTGGGACGCGCTCGCCGCTCGCTTTCGCGCCGCGAACGTACGCTTCGTGATCGAGCCGTACGTGCGCTTCGAGGGCGAGCCGGGCGAGCAGGCGACGATGTTCTTCCTCGATCCGTTCGGCAACGCGCTGGAGTTCAAGGCGTTCGCCGACATGAGCCGGCTGTTCGCGACCGCCTGAGCGCGCTCCCGACGTGCGCATCGTCATCAGCGAGTTCATGGACGACGCTGCAGTCGCCGATCTCGCCGCGCAGTTCGACGTCCGCTACGACAAGAGTCTCGTCGACGAGCGGGATGCACTTTGCAACGCGCTTCGCGATGCCGACGCGCTGATCGTCCGCAACCGCACGCAGGTCGACCGGGCGCTGCTCGCCGTGGCGCCGAATCTTCGCGTCGTCGGCCGCCTTGGCGTCGGCCTCGACAACATCGACAGCGCCGCATGCGCAGAGCGGGGGATCGACGTGATCCCGGCAACCGGCGCCAACGCGCAGGCGGTCGCCGAGTACGTGATCGCATCGGCGATGCTGCTGCTTCGCACTGCCTACCATGCGACGGCCGATGTCGCCGCCGGCCATTGGCCGCGCGCCGCGCTGTCGAACGGCCGCGAACTCGCGGGTACCACGCTCGGTCTCATCGGATTCGGTGGCATCGGCCGGCTGACGGGGCGCCTTGGACGCGCACTCGGCATGCGCGCGATCGGATCCGATCCGCAATTGCCGCCGTCGGCGAGCGTCTGGCGCGACGAGGACACCCGGCGGTGCACGCTCGACGAAGTGATCGGCGACGCCGACGTGATCTCGCTGCATGTGCCGTTGACGCTGCAAACGCGCAATCTCATCGACGCTTCGCGGATCGCGACGATGAAGCAGGGTGCGATCCTCGTCAACACATCACGCGGCCGTGTCGTCGACGAAGCGGCGCTGGCAACAGCGTTGCGCGAGGGCCACCTCGCCGGCGCCGCACTGGATGTGTTCGCGCAGGAACCGCTGCCTGCCGGCTCGCCGCTTGCCGGCTGCCCGAACCTGTTGTTGACGCCGCACATCGCCGGTGTGACGCGCGAATCGAATCGGCGCGTGTCGTCGCTCGTCGCGCAAAAGGTCGCCGCGGCGCTTGGGAGCGATTGACGATGCCGACATTGACGTACTCCGAACTGCGTGACCTCGCGTCGCGTGCGCTCGCCAGGGCCGGCGCCTCCGAGGCGACCGCCCGCATCACCGCACGCGCGCTCGCCGACGCCGAGGCGCAGGGGCTTTCGTCGCACGGGATGGCGCGCGTTGCGCAATACGCGACGCACTTGCGCAATGGCCGCGCCGACGGACGCGCGGTACCGGTGATCGCGCGCGAGCGCGGCGGAGCGATTCTCGTCGACGCGCAATGCGGCCTCGCCTTTCCGGCCTGCACGCTCGCGGTCGACGAAGCGATTCGTCGCGCGCGCGATTCCGGCGTCGCGTTCGCCGGCGTTACGAACAGTCACCATTTCGGCGTCGCGGCATGGCATCTCGAGCCGGTCGCCGCGGCGTGCATGGTCGGCCTCGCGTTCGGCAATTCGCCGGCCGCGATGCCGGCTGCCGGCGGTAAGCGCGCGCTCTTCGGCACCAACCCGATCGCCGCCGTGTTTCCGCGGCGCGCTTCGGCCGCGTAGTCGATCGATCTTTCGTTGTCCGAAGTCGCGCGCGGCAAGGTGATGGTCGCGGCGAAGGAGGGCAAGCCGATTCCGCTGGGCTGGG
>JAICLP010000227.1 GCA_025925475.1 Burkholderiales bacterium
CGACGTTGCCCTTGGCGTCGCCGATGCCGGGGATGCGATGGCACGCGCCGCAGCCGTGGCCGCGAATCAGCATCGCGCCCTGCGCGGCGTTCCCGCCCGCAACGTCCCAGGCCGGCGTTCGTGAAATCGCGTCGCAGCCCGTGAGCACCAGAAGGACGAGCGGCGCGACGAGCAGACAGCGCAGCGCCGACGACGGCCACGCGACGCCGGCCGCCTGCCCATGGACTCCGGCGCGCGCTTGCCGTCCGACGCTCGCCGCTTGCGCCTTCTGTTCGGCGCTTTCAAGCCACGCGATGATCAATACCGACACCGTCCCAAGCTGCACGACGCTCGCTGGAATCCACATGATGAGTCCCGCGAGCTGCTGGTCTTCGAGCGGCGTGATGCCGGCCAATCCCGCGGTATGCGCGTACGCGGCGTAGAGCGGACGCGCCGCAAAGGTGAGCAGCGCGCCCAGGAACCCGGTCTGGACGCCGAACGTGACGACGAACAGCAGCGTCGTGCCGTAACCCATGCGGCGCGAACCGTACGGCTCGAGCACGAGCGACCAGAACGCGAGCGACGTGGCGAAGAGGCAAGCGTGCTCGAGGATGTGGATGCCTTCGTTGCGCAACGCCCAGTCGTACGGACGTGGCAGGTGCCAGAACCACAGCGCGGCGCTCGCGAGCACGTAGGCGACGAGCGGGCGCATCGGGAAGCGGGATGCTCGCAACAATCCCGGCGTGCCGATCCATGCATGACCGATGCTTTGTCGGGCGTTCATCGGGAACGCGCAAAGCCATGCGATCGCCGGACGTCCCCAGACGAAGAGCGGCGGCGCGATCATCATCAGCAGCAGATGCTGCACCATGTGCGCCGCGAACGAGCGGTCGACCAGGTCGTCGAGCGGCGAGAAAAGCGCAACGGCTACCGTTGCGATGCCGCCGGCAAACGCCGCGCGTCGCGATACGCCCACCATGCGGCGGGCCCGTGAAGCGCCCAGGCGATGCACGCCGAGTGCGTAACCGAGCGACGCCGCGGCCAGGCAGACGACGATCAAAGGCGTCAGGACCGACATGGCGGGCGTTCAGAGCGCGCAGATCGGCGCAAGGAAGATCGCGAGCATTGCGAAGCCGAGCGCGACGATGAACAAGCCGCTCGTCAGCATGCCGCACATCGCGACGAATCGCGTGCGGCCGTCGCCGGTGCTGACGAGCTGATCCGCGAAGCCCGGCTTTTCGCCCCGCGTTTCGCGCCAGCTTCGCAGCGACACCAGCAGCGCGGCAATGCCGGCGAGAATGCCGAACACCGCGAGCGCGAACGCGATCCACCACACGTTCCAGATCGGCGCGGCGAGCGGTTCGCGGCCGGGGAAGCAGGCGTGGCTTGTCACCGCGACCGACGCCAGAAGGTGCAGGTTCCAGAAGAACGGCGCCGCGGCGGCGCCGAAGACCAGCGCAGCGAGGCCCACGCGGGCGCGCGCGGGTGACGGGTGCTGTTGCGCATCGAGCGTCGCGTCGTCGACCACGGCCTCAACCCAAATAAGGAGCGATGTAGAACGTCGAGAACACCGCGATCCACACCACCGTCACGAAATGCCAGTACATCGCGCCGATCGACGCCGCCGCGTGGCGGCGCGCGCCGAAGTAGTCGAACGCGGTCCAGATCATCAGCATGATGATGATCAGGAGCCCGATGAACACGTGCAGCATGTGGAAGCCGGTGACCGTGAAGTACAGCGAGCTGTACGCGCTCGACGTGAACGTGAACGGCTTGCCGCGCCATTCGACGCCCTGCAGCAGCAGGAACACGATGCCAAGAACGAGCGTCACGCCCATGCCGGCCAGCATGCGCGGCTTGTTGCCGCGCTCGATGCCGCGTTCGGCGTAGCGCGCGGTAAAGCTGCCGACGATGAGAATGATCGTACCGGGAACGGCGATCCAGAAATGCGGCCGGCCGCCGGGTGGCCACACGTCGTGCGCCTGCGAGGCGATGTAGAAATAGCTGAAGATCAGGTACGCGAAGAGCGCGCCCTCGGAGACGATGAGCGCGATCATCCCCCACCAGCCCGACGCATGACGGCCCTTGCTGCCGACGGGGAGCGCCTGCGGCGCGAACGTTGCATCAGCCACGGGCGATCTCCTTCGTCTGTCCCAATCGCGCCTCGGGCCACAGCCATGCCACGGCCGCGATGAACGTCACCGCGGCGGCGACGCCCACGCCCCACCACGCATGGAAGAGCGCTGCGCAGATCAGCGCCACGAGCGCGATGGCGAGGATCAGCGGTGCGATCGTATCGCCCGGCATTTCGAGCACCACGTCGGGCTCGGCATCGAGTGCCGTCGTGCCGACCGTCTCGCGGCCGCGATTCAGCAGGTAGCCCTGGTCGACGTACGAATCAGTCGGCCCATGCTCGAGCCGGTCCTCCCACAGCGGATAGCGGCTGCCGATCGTCGGAATCACTGCGAAGTTGTACGCGGGCGGCGGCGACGGCGTCGACCACTCGAGGTACGGCGCATCCCAGGGATTGGGACCGGCGACGCGTCCGAACTTGGCGCTGCGGAACACGTTGATGACGAACAGCAGCACGCCGATGGCGAACAGATACGCGCCGAGCGACGTGATCAGGTTCACTGTGTTCCAGCCAAGGCCGTCGGGATACGTGTAGATGCGCCGCGGCATGCCTAGGAGGCCCGCGATATGCATCGGGAAGAAGCCGATGTTGAAGCCCGCGAACATCAGCCAGAAGTTCCAGCGCCCGAGCGTCTCGTTCAGCAGCTTCCCGGTCATCTTCGGGAACCAGTAGTAGATGCCGCCGACGACGGGAAAGACGTTGATGCCGATCAACACGTAGTGGATGTGTGCGACAACGAAGTAGGTGTCGGTCAGCTGCCAGTCGAGCGGAACGGCCGCGGTCATGAAACCCGATACGCCGCCGACGACGAAGACGAAGATGAAGCCGGCGAAGAAAAGAAACGCCGTCGTGAACACGGGCCGTCCGGTCCAGATCGTCGCGATCCACGCGAACACCGCCACCGCGCTCGGGATGACGATCACCATGCTCGCCGCGCTGAAGAACGACAGCGATAGCGGCGGCAAGCCGGTCGCGAACATGTGGTGCACCCAGACGCCGAAGCCGAGGATCATCGTCGTGATCGTCGCGAGCGCCACCGCCGTATAGCCGACGAGCGGACGGCGGCAGAAGACCGGCAGCGCGTCGGACACGATGCCCATCGCCGGCAGCACGATCGCGTACACCCACGGGTGGCCGAACATCCAGAACAGGTGCTGCCACAACAGCGGCTGGCCGCCGCCGGTCACGTCGTAAAAATGCGCGCCGAACTGACGATCGAGCCACAACAGGAAGAACGCCAGACTGACTGCCGGAATGGCGAACAGGTTGCCGACCGAGGCGGTGAGCGTGCCCCAGACCATCATCGGCACGCGATTGATCGACATGCCCGGCGCGCGCGTGCGAAACAGCGTGACGATGAAATTGATCGCGCCGACGGTCCCCGACACGCCGAGCAGGATCATGCCGAGCGCGTAGTCGTCGATGTTGATGCCCGGGTCGTATTCGCGCGACGCGTACGGCACATAGTTGAACCACCCGGCGTCGGGCGCGCGGCCGACGACGAAGCTCGCGTAGAGAAAGCAGCCGGCGAACAGGAACGTCCAGTACGAGAATGCGTTGAGACGCGGGAACGCCATGTCGCGCGAGCCCAGCATCAGCGGCCAGATGTAGTTGCTGAACCCCGACAACACGGGCATCGCGTACAGGAAGATCATCGTCACGCCGTGCATCGTGAAGAGCTGGTTGTACGCCTCGGGCGAGAGCAGCGTCTGGTTCGGACGGATGAGCTGCGCGCGCATGACGGCCGCTTCGATGCCGCCCATGATCAGGAACAGGAACGCCGTCACGAGGTAGCGCTTGCCGATCGACTTGTGGTCGACCGAGACGAGCCAGCCGAAGATGCCGGCAGGCGTTCGCCACGTTCGGTCGAGACGGTCGGCGATGGGCGAGCTGTCGGTCTCGCGGGCGATGATCGGTACGCGAAAGGCTCCTGTGCTGGCCACGGCGGGCTCCGCTCTAATGCAGCGTGGTGAGGTAGGCAACGACGGCGCCGAGCTCGGGGCCCGACAGCGGAATGCTCGGCATGCGACTGCCGGGTTTCAGCGCTTGCGCATTGGCGATCCAGCCGGCGAGATTGCCCGGGTTGTTCGGCAGAAGCCCCGCGGCGATCGTGTGCCGGCTCATCAGGTGCGTGAGATCCGGGCCGATCAATCCGCCGGCATTGGTGCCGCGTATCGTGTGGCACGCGCCGCAGCGCGCGACGAACACGCCATAGCCCTGGCGTGCGGCCGTGCTGGCCGGCGGCGGCGCAGGCTCGACTTGCGCATTGCGCCACGTCGCGAATTGCGCCGGGGCATCGGCGATGACGTAAATCCCCATGCCCGCGTGCTGCGCGCCGCAGAACTCGCCGCACTGCCCGCGATACGTGCCCGGGCGGTCGGCCTGCAGCCAGGTGACGTTCGTCTGCCCCGGGATGACGTCGGTCTTGCCGGCGAGCTGCGGCACCCAGAACGAGTGAATGACGTCGCTGCTGGACACTTCGATGCGCACCGGTTCGCCGACGGGGACGTGGATCTCGTTGGCGGTCGTGAACATCCGTGACGGATCGTCGTCGCGGTAACGCACGCCCCACCACCACTGGTTGCCATGCACCTCGATCGAGATTTTCGGTGCCACCGGGGGATGCACGACGGCGGCCAGCGCCACCATCGTCCACACCATGCAGCCGATGAGTGTCGCGAGCGTGAGGCCGACGCCGACGTAGATCCACGCGGTGCCACCGGCATCGCGCGTGACCGCGAGCTGGCGCGGACCGACGCGCGGACGAGGGCGGAACGTCGCCGCGAGCACGAGGATGGCGATGATCGCCATGACGAAAAGCGAAATCGCGCCGAGGCCCCAGCCGAGCACGGTGGCTGGATGCGCAGCGGGACCGAAGGTCTGCAGGTACGACATCGGCTGCGCGAGCGCGGGCGCAGCCGCGAGCAGCGAACCGAGTGCGGCGGTGGCGCTCCTCCGCTTCATGGCTTCGCAGGGGCTGCGGGGCTTGCCGGCTGCGACGGCGGGTAGTCGGCGCCGACCGGCGGCGGCGCGGGGGTGGTGCCGTTCGTTGTTTCGTTGCGAGCCTTCTGTCCCGCCGCGTTGGTGTCCGACGCTTGCATTGGCGCCGCGCTGCTGTTCGGAAGCCCGGGGACGATGGGCCCGGTGACGGCGGTTTCTTCGGCCAATGCGCGGGCTACCTCGGGCGCGACCTGCTCATTGGGTCGATCACCTTGCAATCCTGCCTGGTATCGGTTCGGTGGAACTGTTCCGCCGAACGTTTCGATGTAGGCGACGAGTTTCCAGATGTCTTCGGGCGGAAGCGCCCGACCCCATGCCGGCATGCCGCGCGAGCGACCCTCGTAGATCGACTTGTAGATGTTGGCCGGCGTGCCTCCGTAACGCCAG
>JAICLP010000065.1 GCA_025925475.1 Burkholderiales bacterium
CATCTTCGTCTCGCGCGGCTTCGCGAACGCGCTCGTGCTGCCATTCCTCGCGATCGCGACCGTGCGCAATACCGGCTGGACGATCGACCTGCACCTGTCGCGCGGCGCCGTCGTGCAGTCGTCCGCGCTGCTCGCATCGGGCGCTTTCCTGCTCTCGGTCGCGGGCGCCGGCTATTTCGTCCGTTACTTCGGCGGCGAGTGGGGCCGCGCGCTGCAGATCGAGCTGATGTTCGCGGCAGCGCTGGTCGTCGCGCTCGTCGCATCGTCCGGCAAGTTTCGCAGCTACCTCAAGGTTTTCGTCAGCAAGCATTTCTTCTCCTATCGCTACGACTACCGGGAAGCGTGGCTGCGCTTCACACGGACGCTGTCGACCGAAAGCCCGGGACAGACGCTCGCGATGCGCACGGTCAACGCACTCGCCGATCTCGTCGAAAGCCCCGCCGGCGTGCTGTTCGTCAACGAGGAGTCGCGCGGCTTCGTGCCGTCGGGCTGCTGGAACATGCGCTCGGGCGACGGACTCGTGCGGGCCGACGATCCGTTCGCGACGTTCCTCGCTCGCAGCGGATGGATCGTCAGCATCGACGAATGGCGCGTTGCGCCCGAGCGCTACGGCAATGCGCCGATTCCCGACGCGATCGCGACGCTCGCGTCGCCGTGGTTGATCGTGCCGCTCATGTCGGGCAACGCGCTTCTCGCATTCGCGGTGCTGACGACGCCGCGGGCGCCGATCGACGTCGATTGGGAGGTGCGCGACCTGCTGAAGACCGCGAGCCGGCAGGCGGCGAGCTACTTCGGCCACGTGCGCGCGACCGAGGCGCTGCTCGAGGCGCGCAAGTTCGACGCGTTCAACCGGATGTCGGCGTTCATCGTCCACGATCTCAAGAACCTGATCGCGCAGCTCTCGCTGATGCTGCGTAACGCCCAGCGCCACCGCGACAACGCCGACTTCCAGGCGGACATGCTCGCAACCGTCGAGCACGTCGTCGGGCGAATGAACGGGTTGATGCTGCAGCTGCGCAGCGGAACGACGCCCGTCGCGAATGCGCGGCCGGTCGACCTTTGCGCGGTCGTGCGCCGCGTCTGCGGCGCGAAGGCCGATGCGCGGGTGCCGATCGACGTCGATGCAAAGCAGACTGCGCTCGTCATCGCGCACGAGGACCGGCTCGAGCGCGTGATCGGACATTTGCTGCAGAACGCGATCGACGCGAGCGCACCGGGTGCGGATGTCGGCATCGCGGTGGATGCAGCCGACAAGTTCGCGACGGTACGCGTCGTCGACCGGGGGACCGGAATGAGCGCCGAGTTCGTTCGCGAGCGGCTCTTCAAGCCGTTTCAGACGACGAAGGCGGCCGGCATGGGCATCGGCGTGTACGAAAGCTCACAATACGTGTCCAGCATCGGCGGCGAGATCCGTGTCGACAGCGTCGAGGGATCCGGGACGCGCGTCGAAGTGCGGCTGCCGCGCGCCGATGCGCGCGATGCGGAAGGTGGCGCGGCGATGAAGGAACAGGTTGCATGACTGAAGCACGCAAGCCCCTGCTGATCGTCGAGGACGATCCTGCGCTGCAAAAGCAGATGCAGTGGGCATTCGATCAGTACGAGACGATCGTCGCCAACGATCGGACGAGCGCGATCGCGCAGGTGCGCCGCTTCGAGCCGGCGGTCGTCACGATGGACCTCGGGTTGCCACCGTCGCCGGACGATCCGAGCGAAGGGCTGAAGCTCCTCGAGGAGCTGCACACGCTGATGCCGTCGGCGAAGGTGATCGTGCTGACCGGCCAGAACGATCGCGACAACGCGCTGAAGGCGATCAGCATGGGCGCGCACGACTTCTGCACGAAGCCGTTCGAGCCCGAGCTTCTGACGTGGACGATCGAGCGCGCATTTCGCGTGCACGAGCTGCAGGAGGAGAACGCGCGGCTGGCAGCGGCGCGCGAATCGCCGTCGACGTCGGGCATCATCACGCGCGCGCCGGCGATGCTGCGCATCTGCCGCACGATCGAGAAGGTCGCGCCGACGTCGGCGACGGTGCTGATCCTCGGCGAATCGGGTACCGGCAAGGAACTGCTGGCGCGCGCGCTGCACGACCTGTCGCCGCGCAGCGGCGGCCGCTTCGTCGCCATCAACTGCGCGGCGATTCCCGAGACGCTGCTCGAAAGCGAGCTTTTCGGCTACGAGAAGGGCGCGTTCACCGGTGCGGTCAAGCAGACGCTCGGCAAGATCGAGACCGCGAGCGGCGGCACGCTGTTCCTGGACGAGATCGGCGACCTGCCGACCGCGCTGCAGGCGAAGCTCCTGCGCTTCCTGCAGGAGCGCGTGATCGAGCGCATCGGCGGCCGGCAGGAGATCCCGGTCGACGTGCGCATCGTCTGCGCGACGCACCAGAGCTTGAAGGAGCAGATCGAGCGCGGGCGCTTCCGCGAGGATCTGTACTATCGGCTCGCGGAGATCGTCGTCGACATTCCGCCGCTTCGCGCGCGGCAGGGCGATGCCGCGCTCCTGGCGCACAGCTTCGTGCGCAAGTTCGCGGCCGAGCAGCGGCGCAGCACGATGACGCTTCTGCCCGACGCGATCGAGGCGATCGACGCGCACGCATGGCCCGGCAACGTGCGCGAGCTCGAGAACGTCATCAAGCGCGCGGTCATCATGGCCGACAGCGAGAGCATTACCGCCGGCGACATCGGGCTCGAGCCCGGCGACGGCGACGCCGATGCGCTGAACCTGCGCCACGTGCGCGAGCAGGCGGAGAAGAATGCGGTGCTGCGCGTGCTCGGCCGCGTGAACGGAAACCTGTCCCGGGCCGCGGAATTGCTTGGTGTCAGCAGGCCGACGCTTTACGACCTGATGCATCGCTATGGACTCAAGTAGGCTCGACACGCGCTCGACGAACCCTTCGGGAACCTCATGAAGAACATGCACGTGAAGGCAAGGAACAACCGGGTCCTCGCGGCGAGCGTCCTGCTCGCGGCGCTCGCTGCGGCAGGCTGCTCGCGCAACGATGCGGCGTCCTACGTGAACTCCGCGCAGGCCTATGCCGCGAAAAACGACTACCGCGCGGCGGCGATCGAGGCGAAGAACGCGCTGCAGAAGGACCCCGACAACGGCGAGGCGCGGCTCATACTCGCGAACACGCTTCTCGTCCAGGGCGAGGCCGCCGGCGCGGAAGCCGAAGTGCGCAAGGCGATCGCGCTGCACATGCCCGACGATCGCACGTATCCGCTGCTCGCGCGGACGCTGGCGGCGCAGGGGCAGTACGACAAGCTCGCGTCCGAGCTCGGCGAGCGCAAGCTGGCGACGCCGGCGGCGCGCGCGGAGGTCGACGGCTGGATCGCGATCGGTGCGCTTGCGAAGGGCGATTCGGACCGCGCGAAGCAACTCGCCGAAGCGGCGCTCGCCGACGATCCCAACAACGGGCGAGCTCTGCTGATCCTCGGGCAGATCGACGCGCAGCGCGGTGACCCGTCCGCGGCGCAGGTATCGATCGACAAGGCGCTTGCCAAGTCGCCGAACAACCTCGAAGCGCTTTTGATGAAGGCGCAGATCGAGATCGGGGAGGGCAAGCGCGACGACGCAGTGAAGCTGCTCGACGACGCGATCAAGGCGCACCCCGAAGCGATCGCCGCGCGCTACATGCGGCTCGCGCTCGCCGTCACCGGCGGCCACCTGGACGAGGCGAAGGCGCAGCTTGCGAAGATGAAGGAGGTTCAGGCGAAGGATCTGCGGACGGTCTACGGCGACGCGCTCGTCTCCTACGCGAGTCGCGATTTCCGGCACGCGCACGAGGCGGTGCAGCAGGTGCTCGGAGCGCGACCCGACGACATCGCAGCGCTGTATCTGTCGGGAATGGTCGGCTATCAGCTCGGCACCTACTCGACTGCGGAGGAAGCGCTCCGAAAGGTCGTGGCCAAGGCGCCGGGCAACGTCGATGCGCGCCGGGCGCTCGCGATGGTCTATCTGCGCACCGGACGCGGACCGGAAGCCCTCGATACGCTGCAGCCCGCGCTGCACAGCGCGCCGGATAACGCAATGCTGCTGCGAACCGCCGGCGAAGCCTATCTCGCGTCCGGTGATACGTCGCAGGCCGCGAGCGCGTACGAGCGCGCGAACAGCATCGACGGCGGCAAGGACATGGGCAGCAAAGTGCGGCTCGCGCAGGTGCGCCTCGCGGGTGGCGAAGCCGATCGCGCGATCCAGGATCTCCAGAAGCTGTCGGTCGACGATGCGTCGAACGCGCAGCCGGACATCGCGCTTTTCTTCGCACATCTGCGCAAGCGCGAGTTCGACAAGGCGCTTGCGACGACCGACGCGATCGCGAAGAAGATGCCGAAGAGCGCCGTTCCCCACGACCTGCGCGGCCTCGTCGCGCTCGCGAAGCGCGACCTGACCAACGCGCGGAGCGAGTTCGAGAAGGCGCTCGAAGTCCAGCCGGATTATTTCGCGGCTGCATACAACCTCGCGACGCTCGACATCCAGGAAGGCCATCCGCAGTCGGCACGCGAGCGCTACGAAAAGATGCTGAAGACGTTTCCGCGCAACGAGCAGCTTCTGCTGACGTACGCGCAAGTCCTCAGCGTGACAGGAGCATCCGCGGACGAGGTGCGAAGCGCGCTCGATCGGGCCGTCACGAACAACCCGACATCGGTTCGCGCCCGCATTGCACGCATCGAATTCGACCTGCGCCGCGGTGACGGCAAGAACGGCGTGACAGCGGCGCAAGCCGCATTGACGGCGGTACCCGACGATCCGCAGCTCACGAGCCTGCTCGGCACGGCGCAGGTGATGGCGGGCGACCTGAACCAGGCGATCAGCACGTACCGGCGCCTCGTACAGCTGCAGCCGAAGAATCCGGTACCGCTGCTGCAACTCGCCGAAGCGCAGGTAGCGGCGAAGGAATTGCCGGCGGCGATCGAAAGCGAGCGCAAGGCGATCGATCTCAAGCCCGATCTCGCGTCGGCATGGGCGCTCCTTGCGAAGACGTACATGGCATCGGGGCATCCCGATACCGCGCTCGCCGACGCGAGGAAGCTGCAGAAGGGGCAGCCGAAGGACGCGCTCGGCTTCGCGCTCGAAGGCGAGATCCAGGCGGCGCAGAAGAACTGGTCGGAGGCCGCGAATGCCTATCGTTCGGCGTTCGCGAACGCACACACGCCACAGATCGCCGCACGCTACTACACGATGCTGGAGGAAGCCGGCAAAGGCGCCGACGCGAAGGCGATGGCGACGAAGTGGATGAGCGATCATCCCGACGATCCGACGATACCGGGTCTTCTCGCCGAGCAGGACTTGCGGCGCGGGCAGACGGACGAAGCGATCGCCGCGTACGAGCGCGTGCTGAAGATCGATCCCGACAACGTCATCGCGCTCAACAATCTGGCCTGGATGATGACCGAGAAGAAGGACCCGAAGGGACTCGAATACGCGGAGCGCGCACATCGGCTCGCGCCATTCAACGCAGGCGTGCTCGATACGCTGGGCTCGGCCTATACGGCCAACGGCGATCCGAAGCGCGCCGTGCCGCTGCTGCGGATGGCGTCGACGCTCGTCCCCACGCACGCGCAATACCGGCTGCATCTTGCGAAGGCGCTCGCCGAGTCGGGCGACAAGGCCGCCGCGCGCCAGGCGATCGAGCCGCTGACGAAGCTCGAGAAGACTTCGCCGGTGCGCGTGCAGGCCGAGAAGTTCCTGTCGACGCTTTAGCGATCGAACACACGTTTATCGCAATCCACGGCATCCTGCTTGCAATGAATCGTCGCCGATGACCACCGCGCACACGATCGCCGTCGTTGGCCTCGGCTATGTCGGCCTGCCGCTCGCCGTCGAATTCGGCAAGCAATACCCGACGATCGGCTTCGACCTGTCGCGCGCGAAGATCGACGCGTATAGCCGTGGCGTCGATCCGACCGGGGAAGTGAGCGCGGCCGATCTGGCGGAAGCGGGCAGGCTCGAGGTGACGACCGACGCGTCGGCCCTTTCGCGCGCCGACTTCATCGTCGTCGCCGTGCCGACGCCGGTCGACGAGGCGCATCAGCCCGATTTCGGGCCGCTGCTCGGCGCGAGCGAAAGCGTCGGCCGCAATCTCGCTCGCGGCGCGACGGTCGTCTTCGAATCGACCGTGTATCCGGGCGCGACGGAGGAGATCTGCGTGCCGGTGATCGAGCGCCATTCCGGCATGAAGTGGCGCCGCGACTTCTTCGTCGGCTATTCGCCGGAGCGCATCAATCCCGGCGACAGGGAACATTCGCTGACGCGAATCACGAAGGTCGTCTCGGGCGACTCGCCCGAAACGCTCGAGCGGGTCGCTGCGGTGTACGCGAGCATCATCAAGGCAGGCGTGCATCGCGCATCGTCGATCAAGGTCGCCGAAGCGGCGAAGGTGATCGAGAACACGCAGCGCGATCTCAACATCGCGCTGATGAACGAGCTCGCGCTGATCTTCCACAAGATCGGCATCGACACGAGCGAGGTTCTCGAAGCCGCGGGCACGAAGTGGAACTTCCTGCCGTTTCGCCCGGGCCTCGTGGGCGGTCATTGCATCGGTGTCGACCCCTACTACCTGACGCACAAGGCCGACAAGCTCGGCTATCACCCGCAGGTGATCCTCGCCGGGCGCCGCATCAACGACGGCATGGGCAAGTACGTCGCCGAGCAGACGGTGAAGCAGATGATCCAGTCGGGCTTCCCGGTGAAGAACGCCAAGGTGAACGTGCTCGGCCTCACGTTCAAGGAGAACTGCCCCGACCTGCGCAACTCGCGCGTGATCGACATCATCCACGAGCTCGCGTCGTACGGTGCCGACGTGCACGTGCACGATCCGGTCGCGCATCCCGACGAAGCGGTGCACGAGTACGGCGTCACGCTGACGCCCTGGGAGCAGTTGCCGCGCGCGCACGCGGTCGTGATGGCCGTCGCGCACCGCGAGTACGGCGCGCGTCCCGTGAGCGACTTCGTCGCGAAGCTCGAGCCGGGCGGCTTGTTCGTCGACGTCAAGTGCAAGGTCGACGCGGAAGCGCTCCGCGAGCAAGGCGTGTCGGTGTGGCGGCTGTGAACGACGCGGCGCGCCCGGACGCCGCCCTGTCGCATGTCGGCGCCAGCCTTCGCGCGCATCCGCGACGCTGGCTCGTGACCGGCAGCGCCGGCTTCATCGGCTCGCACCTGACCGAGGCGCTGCTCGCGCTCGGCCAGCACGTCGTGAGCCTCGATAATTTCGCGACCGGCTTTCGGCACAACCTCGATGAGGTTCGCGCGGCTGTTGGCGCGGAGGCATGGCGGCGGCACACGTTCATCGAGGCCGACATCGTCGATCCGCTCGCCTGCGCGCGCGCCTGCGAAGGCGTCGACATCGTTCTGCACGAGGCGGCGCTCGGCTCGGTGCCGCGCTCGATCGAGGACCCGCAACGCACGCACGCCGCGAACGCGACGGGCTTCCTCAACATGCTCGTCGCCGCCCGCGATGCGCGCGTGTCGCGCTTCGTCTACGCGGCATCGAGCTCGACGTATGGCGACCATCCGGCGCTGCCGAAGGTCGAGCACGCGATCGGCGCGCCGTTGTCGCCGTACGCGGTGACGAAGTACCTGAACGAGCTCTACGCGGATGTCTTCGGCCGCTGCTACGGCTTGCCCGTCATCGGCCTGCGCTACTTCAACGTGTTCGGGCCGCGCCAGGATCCGAACGGCGCATATGCTGCGGTCATTCCGCGCTTCGTCTCAACGATGCTGCGCGGCGAGGCCGCGATGATCCACGGCGATGGAGAGACGTCGCGCGATTTCTGCTACGTTGCGAACGTCGTGCAGGCGAATTTGCTTGCCGCGACCGTGACCGAATCCGCCGCGATCGGCCAGGTCTACAACGTCGCGGTCGGCGAGCGCATGTCGCTCAATGAACTTCACCGGCATCTTCGCGCTCTGATCGCGGTGCGCCACCCGCGACTCGACATTCCATCCCCTCGGCACGACGATTTCCGCGCGGGAGACGTGCGCCATTCGCAGGCCGACATCGGCAAGGCGATGCGGCTTCTCGGCTATCGTCCCGAATGGGACGCGAAGCGCGGGCTCGCCGATGCGCTGCCATGGTACGAAGCGCAATTCGTACCGACCGACGACATGCAGGAAGCGCCGCGTGTCCGCCGGGCCATCTGACGCGGCAACCGCCGGCGGCCGCACGCGCGTACGCGCGTGCTCGATTGCCGTGATCGGCGCGATGTCGGCGTTCGCGTTGTGCAATCCCGCGCTCGCGGCCGGTGATCGCGCAACCAAAGCGGACGCATCGGGCCTGCCGCAGCCTTTGCCTGCGATGAGCGCGAAGGGCCGTCCCGAGCGCGAATCAGCCCCCGCCGGGGGCAGCGAAGCGGCGCAGCCGCGAGCGTGGGGGGATCCTATGAGGGCCAAGCTCGCGCGCGCGCTCGCCTACGAGCACGGCGAGGGCCTGCCGAAGGACGAGAAGATCGCGGCCGCACTCTATTGCGAAGCCGCCGTCGCGGGCAGCGCCGAAGCCGCGTTCGAGCTCGGCTGGATGTACGCGAACGGCCGGGGCGTCGCGCATGACGATGCGACCGCGAGCGCGCTCTTCGATCTCGCGGCCCGACACGGGCACCGCTATGCGCGGATCACGCTCGAGCGCCTTGGCGGCGTGCACGGGATGCTGCCCGAATGCATGCGGCCCGTGACGCCGCCGCCGCTCGAGACGCAACTCGCCGACGAAGGCGACCCGGGGTCCGATCCGTTCGCGAACCTGCCTGCCGACAAGCGAAGGATCGCCGACATCGTGAATCGAATGGCGCCGCATTACGGCATCGATCCGCGCCTTGCGCTGTCGATCATCGCCGTCGAATCGAACTTCAACCGGCTCGCGCGCTCGGTCAAGGACGCGCGCGGGCTGATGCAGTTGATCCCCGAAACGGCCGCGCGCTTCAATGTCCGCAATCCGTACGACGTGCAGGAGAACGTGCGCGGCGGCCTTGCGTACCTGCGCTGGCTACTCGCGTATTACCGCGGCGAAGTCGCGCTCGCGGCCGCCGCGTACAACGCCGGCGAAGGCGTGGTCGACCGCTACGGCGGCGTGCCGCCATGGCCCGAGACGCGCGATTACGTGCGGCGCATTCTCGCGCTGTTCCACCGTGCGCATCATCCGTACGATCCCGCGATCGTCGAGCCGTCGATCGCCGCCGCACGCGCCGCCCCGCCGGCGCACTGAGTTCGATGGCAATGCGTAGCATGGCAGCAATGGCCGCCATGTTGCGCGCGCTCGCGCTTGCGCTGCTCTGCCTCGTCGTGCCTGCCCATGCGTCCGACCGCATCGATACGATCGCGCGCGTCAAACGATCGGTCGTTGCCGTCGGCACGTTCGATCCCGACCGTTCGCCGGCCTTCCTGTTTCGCGGCACCGGGTTCGCCGTCGGCGACGGGACGACGATCGCCACGAACGCCCACGTGCTGCCGCCGCGCATCGACACCGCGCACAACGAAGTGCTCGCGATCCTGGTGCCGGGCGAGGGCCGCGACGCGACGAGGGTACGCGAGGTGCGGCGCGGCGCCGTCGATGACGGATCCGATCTCGCGCTGCTGAAGCTCGACGGCACGCCGCTGCTGCCGCTTGCGCTGCACGGCGCAGCCTCGGTGCGCGAGGGCCAGGAAGTGCTGATCACCGGCTTCCCGCTCGGCGGTATCCTCGGCGCGTTCGCGGCGACAAACCGCGGCATGATCTCGGCGATCACGCCGCTCGCCATTCCGCAGGACCGCGCGGCGGACCTCGACCCGGCCGTCATTCGCAGGCTCAACAGCGGGAGCTATCGCGTGTTCCAGCTCGATGCGACCGCGTATCCCGGCAACAGCGGCAGTCCCGTCTACGACCCGGCAACGGGCGCCGTGCTCGGCATCGTCAACATGGTGTTCGTGAAGGGCACGAAGGAGGCGGCGCTCACGCACCCGAGCGGGATCACGTACGCGGTGCCGGCGACCCATCTGCAGGCGCTGCTGCAGGCGCGATGATGCCGATCACGCCGGCTCCTCGCCGCGCCGCAGCGCCTTGTACGTGAGATGCCACGCGAGCAGCGGTACGGGCATCTTGAGCCAATGCCCGCGCACGTACATCGCGCGCCGCGCCCAGCGAGTCGCAGGCGATGCGGCGGCCGGTTGCAGGGCGGCGTCGAGCAGGCGGTCCATCAGTGCAGCGACCGGCGCAGCGGGTGCGTAACGCGCGACATCCGCGACGACATCGGCGGGGACTTGCGTGCCGAGCAATCGCGACGTGAAGCGCAGCGCGTAGTAGAGCGGGCGGCCAAGGTCGAGCTCGCCGGCGCGTGCGACCAGCGTGCGCCAGAACGCGCGTCCTTCACCACCGAAATGCGCGAGCAGCGCATCGAGGTCGACGAGGTCGCGCAGCCCGTGCGAAAGCTCCTCGTTGTGGAAGAGGTGCGTCGCGCTGTGCAGCACCATGTCGCACGGCGAGAGCACGGCGAAGGGCGTGGCTTGCGCGAGCGGGACCGCGGCGCGAAAGAGCGCACCGGCATCGAGTGCCACGGAAGCGGTCTCGGGCACGATCGTGTGATGCACGTCGAGAATCGTCAGCCGCTTCACGTGCTGCATCGGCGGCAGCTCGTGCATCCAGCGGCGGTAGTAGCGCTGGTCGTACGGATGCAGGTGCGTCGTCGCGAATCCGCCGAGCATCAGCGCCGATTCGACGTCGGGGAGCCGCGCTTTCGGCACGAGGATGTCGATGTCCGAGAAGAGCCGGCCCTGCGCCGGTGGAAGCCCGGCCATCAGGTACGCCGCGCCCTTCAGCAGGATCACCGGCGTTGCGAGCGGCGCAAGCACGCGCGCGATTTCGAAGGCTTCGCGGCGTACCACCGCGTGCTGCGCGCGGCACCGATGGCCGGCGGCGATCAGGTGCGCGCGCGGCGCGCGCGGGACGCTGTCGAGGCCGGCCGACGCGCCGATGCGCGCGGCGAGCGTCGCGAGCAGATCCGCTTCGCGCGCGCTTGCGATCAGCGCTTCCCACGGCACGCTGTCGTTGGCAATGCGCGCCGGCGTCCGCAAAGCCTCGTCGAGCAGCGCGCTCGGCAGTTCGTTCACGATGAAGCGAAGCGATCGAATGCGGCGACCGCTTCGTCGAGGGCGCCGCCATACGTGAACGCGTAACAGTCGCTGCCGTCGACGAGCGCAGCGAGCGCGTCGAAGCCTGCCCGTCCGTGCACGCTGTAGTTGAATGCGCTGTCGACGAGCCGCATGAACGCGTCGCACTTCGGCAGCGCGGCGAGCTCCATCGCGGCGCCGTTCTCGTAGCGCGGCAGCACGACCCACGCGGGTACGGCGGATTCCCGCGCGCGCTGCACGCTGTCGGCCGGCGGACGCACGTGCGCGACGCTGCCCTTCAGCGTATCGGGCACGACATCGCCGATCGCCGCATCGGGCCAGAAGCGCGCGATCGTGTCGATCGAGCGGTTCTTGAGGCTGATCGGCCGCGGGATCGGCACGACGCGCGTGCCGTCGAGCTCGACCAGCGCGAGCTCATCGGACAGCAATCGCCATCCCCGCGCGACCAATGCCGCGCAGAGCGTGCTCTTGCCCGACCCCGGCGGCGCCGGCAACAGCAGCGCGCGCCCGTTCCGCTCGAGCACCGCCGAGTGAATGATCAGGTACTGGTGGCAATGCATCGTGATGCACCAGTTGAGGCCCCACTCGAGCAGCGGGAATGCCTGCGCGGCGGGCAGCGGGCGAAAGCGGGTGTTGCCGTCGAACTTGAAGAGCGCCTGCGGCGCGACGAAGCGGCGCACGCCGAACGGCGGCTCGACGGCGACGCGAAAGTCGGCGAAGTCGCCGGCGCCGAGCACTTCGTGTTTCGCGTAGAGCAACGCGAGACCCGATGCGACGACGGCGAACGGCGAGCGAATCTCGGTGGCAACGGGCCCGAGGCGAAGGCGCAGTCCGGGTCCCGTCAGACGTCGCCGCAGCTCGGCCGCGGCAAGCTCGGCAACGATCAAGCGGAAACGGGTGTGGCCAGCCTCAACTCGGCCAGATGCGCGAGCGTGCGCTCGACGACTTCGGCGAGCTCGCCGTCGGCGCTCGTTCCGGCGTCGTCGGCAATGCCGCGGACGAGCGCGGCGAGGGCGATCCCGGAAGGACGCGAAGCAAGCATCGTCATGACCGCGTGGCCGAGCACGCTCAGGTGGTGCGTGTCGCCGGTGACGTCATTATAAAGGACGAGCTCGTCGTCCCACGATCGGGAGACGAGCGCATCGGGCGCGACCAGGCGCCAGGACGGATCGGGATTCATCGGGCTCGTACGCGCAACGGCTGCGCGTCAGCCCATTGTAGTCCTGATGTACGAGATGATTTGCGTTGCGCCCCAGCGAACCCCGGCGGTTGGCTCGAAGTAGCCGCGGTTGATGAGATCGTTCCACATGTTGCGCACCGTCGCCTCGGTGAGGACCGGCGTGCGGCCCGAGCGCGCGTTGAGCAGAGCGGCGGCCATGTACGGGCCGATGCCCGACATCTGCGACCCGCCCGATGCGATGACGTCCATCATCGTCTGCGTGCCGAACGTGCTGCCGCCGAAGCCGGTGGTCGTGCAGTGGAAGAGCGTTCCGTGCGATCCCTGCGTGGCCGGATTCGTGACCGGGGTGGTCGTCGGCGTCGACGGCGTGCTCGTCGTCGTCGAACCCGAGGTCGTGCTGCCGCGGCGCGTGCCGGTGCCCGACATGCCGAAGAACGTCGAACCACTGGACGTCGACGTCGACGTCGTGGGGCTCGTCATCGCTGCAGTCGTGGGAGCCGAGGCCGTCGTCGTCGGCGCCACGGGGGCCGGCGCAACCCCGAGCAGTTGCTGGCGTATCTGCATCAGCGGCGACAGCGAGCCGCCGGACGTGGTCGTTGTCGGCGTTCCGGACGTCGTCGTGGTCGTGGTCGTCGATCCGCATTCGGTGCCCGATGTCGACGGCGTGGGAGTCGTCGAGCCGAGTCGCGAGCTGCCGTATACGCCTCTCGACGTGCGAAGCGACAAGCTCGACGTCGTCGTTGGCGGCGGCGGCGTGACGACGGTGGTCGTCGTTCCGCATCCCGGATCGCTGCCCGATCCTGCGGGGTCGTTGCCGTTGGCGCCGGGCACGACGCCCACGTAAGGCGACGGCCACTGCGTGCCCATCGCTTGCCACTGGCCGGGCTGGAGGCCGCTGCAAGCCTGCGTCGGCGCGTTGCCGCTCGTGGGCATCGACGTCGACGCGGACGGAGTCAGGCAGGCGACTTGTCCGAGGACCGGACGGCTCGCAACCGTCATCACCACCGAGCCGGCGGCGAGTCCACCCTGCAACAGGCGGCGTCGCGCGTCGGATTTCGGCTGCTCCGCGTCCTGCCCGTTGCGGGGAAGTTCA
>JAICLP010000225.1 GCA_025925475.1 Burkholderiales bacterium
CGGCCGGTGCGGAACCACCACGCGTCGTATTCCGGTGCGCGCGCGCGGTAATACGCGATCTGATCGTCGAGCAGCTCTCGATCCTGCGGCATGTTCATGGTCGTCGCATCACGACGAGATCGTGATGAAGGATGTAGCCGGGCAGCACGTGCAATACGTCGAAATGGCGGCCCCAGATGCGCCGCACGTAGCCGGCACTGTGATGGACGTTCACGTACTCGCCGCCGTGCTCGGCGTGGCCGTCGAGCTGCGAGTTCGTTCCGCTGACGACGAAGCCTTCGCGTGCGAGGCGGTCACGCGTGTTGCGATAGTCGACGGGCGCGAGCCGCGCGAAATCGATCGCCGTCTCGCCGTGTGTCGTCATCAGCAGGATTGCCCCGGGACGCGTGATGCGGGCGAGCTCGTCCAGCCAGCGTCGCTGCATCGGCTCGCGCAGATGCGTGAACACCGAGATGCCGTAGACGACGTCGAAGGTTTCGCGCTCGAACGGCAGCGGCGGCGCAATCCGCGACGCGACGAAGGTTCCCGGCAGGTTCGCGGCACACCAGTCGACGTTGTCGCGATCGATGTCGCAGCCGACGAATGCGTGCGCATGCGCCAAAGGAAAGTGACGCGCGAGCCGGCCGCAGCCGACTCCCCAGTCGAGCACGCGATCGAACGCATGCAGGTGCCGACCCGTCAGGTTGACCAGCACGCGATCGATCCGGTGGTAGTCGGTCGCGCCGGACACGAGAAATCCGCGCGCGTCACGATCGCCGATCACGCGAAAGCGGCGGTCGTCGTCGGGCAGGTTCGGGTGGCGCGCGGGATCGGGCAGGAACCACGCGTCACGGCCGCGCTCGATCGCCGGCGTGTCGTCGATCACACGGCGCAACTCGAGGACGCCGTCGCGATAGGGCTCGCTCAGCTCGTCGATCTCGCCGTCGAAACCGCATTGCGACGATCGCTCGCGCTGCCAGAACACGGCACCGACGTCGCTCCGCAGCAGCGGGTACGCGAGCCGATCGAAGCGCTTGCCGTTCACGGTGAACCAGCCGCCGGCCGGCTCGTCGGCGGTCACCGGCATCGACCAGCCCGCGGCCGCGAAGCGATGCGCGTCGATCGTGATTCGATCGACGTACCACGGCTCGGCGACGAGCCGCGGCACGATCAGATCGCGATCGGCCGCTGCAGCGTTCCCGTGCTCCATCGTTCGATTCTACGACACGCGATAATGCGTCGATGCCGACTGCACCGCCCACCACGAACGCATCGGCGGCGTTCGGATGGATCGACGAACCGCGGGACGACGTCGTCGGTCCCCGCGTGCCGATCAGCGGCTGGGCGCTTGCTCCGGTGCGCATTCGCGAGATCGTCGTGCGCATCGGAGGCCACTCGGTTCGCGCGCGTTACGGCTTGCTTCGCGACGATGTTGCCGGCGTTCACCCCGGCTACCCCGATGGCTCGCAAGGCGGATTCGAGTGCACGCTCGATACGTCCGCGTGGCCGCCGTGCGACGTCCTGCGTCGTACGCTGACGGTCGTCGCGATCAGCGAGGACGGTCGCGAAGCCGAGATCGGGCGACGCTGGCTGATCGAGCCTGCGGCACATTGGCGTTGGCGTTTCGCCGGCCATCGCGAGGCTGCGGCGTTCCATCTGATTCCCGCGCTCTCGGGCGTCGCCGCCGGAAGCGCCGAAGGCCTGGAACGGCGTTACGCGGCCTATGCGTCGGCGACGACGCGCATCGGTATGCGCGTGCCGATCCTCTATCTGCGCGCGACGCGCGGCGCGGAGGGCGACTTTCACTTCGATCCCGATTTCGACGTGCGGCGCCGCCGTGGCGAGCGCGCGATCGTCGACGACGCCCTGTCGCAGGTGCTCGCGCATTCGCGATCGCATGCGCTGCCCGTGCTCGTCACGCTGAACGGCGGCATCTGGGCCGACGCGTCGGGTACGTGCCCGGACTTCGACGCGATCGACCACCTCGAGGAGGACGTCGCGAACTGCCAGTGGAACGAATGCGACGCGGTGATGCCGGACGACTTCCTGTCGCACCTTCCCGGGTCGCAGCACGCCCCCGAACTGGCGCGAGCGCTGACGCTCAACGTCTACGCGCGCCGCGTGCGCGACTACAAGCGACGCAATTTGCAGGAAGCCGCGCGGCATCTCGTCGCGTTCATGCACGCGCATGACGAGCTTTTCATCGGCGTTAACCTCGATCCCGACGTCTACGTCAATCCATTCTTCGCCGAGGCGCAGTGGTACGACTACAACCCGCGAACGCTCGCGCAGTTCCGCCACTGGCTCGCGGGCACCGGGCCGTATGCGGGCGATTGCGACGACGGCGTGCCGGACCTTTCAAGCTATCGACGAACCCCGCCGCTCTCGCTCGCCGACGTCGGTGCGCTCGCGCGTCGATCGTTTTCCCGTTGGCACGAAGTCGATCCGCCACGCACGTTTTCGCGCGACCCGGCGAATGCCTACTGGCACGATTCGTGGGTGCGCGAATGGGAGCACTTCCGCCGTCATCTCGTCGCACTGCACTACGACGAGCTCGCGCAGTGGCTCGTCGAAGCCGGCATTCCGCGCGATCGCATCTGGTCGTCGCAGGGGCTGATGGCGCCGGCACCCGATGCGCAGCCGCTGGCGCTGCGCCTCGCGAGCCCGGTCAAGAATCACGACTCGGGCGGCGTCTGCATCGAAGGCAGCAGGCCGCGCGACGGCCACCTGGGCGCGATTGTCTACGGTGCCGCAGCGACGAACGAGATGCCGATGGAGAACGGCCGCTCGCTCTATCCGACGCTGGCCGCAATCGATCCGGGCTTCGCCATCGTCGAGTTCAACACGGCCGACCTGCGCGAGCCCGCGCG
The DNA here is from genome assembly GCA_025925475.1 of Burkholderiales bacterium. GTDB lineage: Bacteria > Pseudomonadota > Gammaproteobacteria > Burkholderiales > Casimicrobiaceae > VBCG01. The sequence continues at coordinate 2,850 of JAICLP010000225.1, forward strand.
ACACCCGACGTATGCCGACGCCTATCGGGCGCTGCGCGACTTGTGGAACGCCGGCGCGCGCTTCGTCTCGCCGATGGCGTGGAACGGATCGAACGGTGCGCAGGCGACGAGCGCCGATTACGTGACGTTCACGGCGTGGCGCAATACGCCGCTCGAGGAAGCGGCGTGCGACTTTCTGCTCGAGCGGTCGGGCCTGCCGCTCGGCAGCAAGCTGTGGACGTTCGGTACCGGCTCGTACGCGAGCGACGATGGATGGACGGCCGGCAACGGGTCGATGCGTATGCAGCCCGGCCGCCTCGAAGCGATCGCCGACGCAAAGGGGCTGCTAATGCTCGTCTCGCCGCGGGAAGTTGCGGTATCGAGCGACGCAATCGATGCATTCGTCGTCGGCATTCGGAGCGACGTCGCAGTCGAGACGATCGAGGTGACGGCGTGCGCTGCAAACGACCCGGGCGCATGGCACGTCGTCGCACGCGCGACAGGCGACGAGGCGACGCGCCGCGACGCCGGGCTCGTCGTGCACGCGCACGCTTTGCAGGACGCCTTCGTCGTCGAGCGGCTCCGGCTGACGTTGCGCGTTGCGCCGAGCGCTGCGGTCACGCTTGCGCGCGTCGCCGTGCTGCGGCGCGCGAACAGCGGTTCAGATTAGTGCCTGTTGACAAGCCCTAGTGCAAACCGAGAATGCTTCGCGCCTCGGCGGGCGTTGCGACCTTGCGGCCGTATTCGCCGCAAACGTCGACGATCTTGCGCACGAGCTCGGCGTTGCTGGCGGCAAGGCGCGAGCGATCGAAGCGCGTATTGTCCTCGAGGCCCGTGCGGCAATGGCCACCCGCCTCGAGGCACCACTGGTTCACTTCCCACTGATGGCGCGAGATGCCGGCCGCGACCCATGTCGCGCGGGGCAGCACCGCCGCGAGCTCGGCGCGCAGGAAGTCGAACACTTCCCGCCGCGCGGGCAGCGCGTTCGGAATGCCCAGCACGAACTGCACGTGCGGAGGATCCTTCAGCAATCCCTTCTGCACGAGGTTCGCCGCGTTGTAGAGCATCGCGAGGTCGAAGACCTCGATCTCCGGCTTGATGCCGTTGTCGAGCATCGACTTCGCGAGCCCTTCGACGAAGTCGGGCGGATTTTCGTAGATGCTCGTCGGGAAATTGACCGAGCCGGTCGCGAGCGATGCCATGTCGGGCTTCAGGTAGAGCATCGCACCGCGCGCCGCCTGGTCGCGGCCGCGGCCGCCCGTCGAGAACTGCACGATCATCCCCGGACAGTGCTTGCGCACGCCTTCCTGCACGCGGCCGTACAGCTCGGGGGCCGAGCTTGGCGTCTCGTCCTGATTGCGCACGTGAATGTGCACGAGCGAGGCGCCGGCCTCGTACGCTTCGTGCGTCGATTCGACCTGCTCGTCGGGCGTCACCGGCACCGCCGGGTTGTCCTTCTTGCGCGGCTGCGACCCGGTGATCGCGACCGTGATGATGACCGGTTCGGCACTCATTGGACTAGCCTCCGCGCTTCGCGGTGGGACTCACTTGCGGCTCACGCATCGCATTTTGCGACAGGTTCTACCGATCGTCGAGCTTGTATTCGACGTAGGTGCGATCGCGCAGTTGCCGCACGAACTCCTCGAACTGCTCGTCGCTCTTGCGCTGACGAATCGCCTTGCGCGCCTCGTCACGGCGCCGCTGCTGCGTCACGTCCTGCTTGCGCCGCTCGAGCACCTGGATCAGATGCCAGCCGAACGGGGTGCGGATCGGCTGCGAGATCTCGTTCACCTTGAGCCTGTCCATCGCGTGCTCGAAATCGGGCACCGTGTCGCCGGCGGACAGCCAACCGAGATCGCCGCCCTTCGCGCTCGATGTGTCCTCGGAGTTCGCTCGCGCGATGTCCTCGAAGCTGGCACCGGCGACGAGCCGCTCGCGCAGCCGGTCGATCTTAGACTTCGCGTCGGATTCGGACGTCTGCTCGTTGACCTTGATCAGGATGTGGCGCGCGTGCGTCTGGTCCACGACGGTCGGTGTGTTGCGGCTGCGTTCGTTGACGAGCTTGACGATGTGAAAGCCGCTGGTGCTGCGCAGCACCGGCGACACCTCGCCGGGCTTCATCTTCTGCACGACATCGGCGAACACCGACGGCAGCCGCGCGCGCGTACGCCAGCCGAGGTCGCCGCCCGATGTCGCATCGGGCGCGCTCGAGTACGCCGCCGCGACCTCGGCGAAATCCTTGCCGCCCTTGACCTCGGCGAGCGCCTGCTCGGCCCGCTTGCGGCTCGCCTCGACCTGGTCGGGCGACGCCTGCTCGGCCACGCCGATGTAGATGTGCGACAGCTGGTATTCGTCCTCGCCGCCCGCCTGCGAGGCGATCGTCGCGAGGTAGTTGTCGACCTCGGCGTCGGAAACGGTCACCTTGCTGTCGACCTCGCGGTCGCGCACGCGCTGCACGGTGATCTGGCGGCGGATGTCCTCGCGATAGTTCGCGTACGGCACGCCTTCGCGCTCGAGCGCCTTGCGGAATTCGTCGGGCGACAGCTTGTTCTCTTCGGCAACGCGAAGGATCGTGCGCTCGACGGTCGTGTCGTCGACGCGGATGCCGGTTTCCTTCGCGTATTGCAGCACCGCCCGCTCGACGATCAGCCGCTCGAGCACCTGCTTGTCGAGCACGTCGGGTGGCGGCGGCGTGATCTTC
>JAICLP010000125.1 GCA_025925475.1 Burkholderiales bacterium
AGCGTGCCGATCGGCTTGTCGAGCCGCATCAGCCGCTCGTAGGCGTCGAGCCGCTCGACGAATGTGAGCTTGCGTCGCGCGTTCGCGGAGATCGTGCTCACCCGATCGGCAGCGCGAGCTGGCGGCGGAGCTCTCGCGGCGCGCATTGCGCGAGCATCGCGTCGGGCGTCGGATGGCGCAGCCGCACCCGGAGCTCGCGCTTCATCCGATCGTTCACGAGGCGACGCGACTCGCTCATGAACGACAGCAGCATCGGTGCGATCTGCCGCTCGGCGTCGTCCCACGACACGCGCGGCGGACGCGGCAGGTGGAAGGCATCGGCCACGACGTCGAACCACGCGCCCATCTTCATCTCGCTGTCGTCACAGACGTTGTAGCTGCGATTCGCGCGGCCGTGGTAGAGCGCGGCCACGATGGCGTGCGCGAGATCGTCGGCGTGAACGTGGTTCGTGTAGACGTCCTCGTCGGCAGCGAGTGCCGGCGTGCCCTGTTTCAGGCGATCGAGCGGCAATCGCGTCTGCGCATAGATCCCCGGTACGCGCAGGATCGACAATGCGACGCCGTTACGTGCGGCCCAGTTACGAAGCCGCCGCTCGGCGGCCGCACGACGACGTGCGCGCGGCGTTTGCGCGCGGATCGGCCGCGTCTCGAACACGCGCGCGCCGGCACAATCTCCGTAGACGCCCGACGTCGAAAGATAGACGAAGTGCCGCGGTATAATTCGCGCCGTCGAAAGTGCAGCCAGCAGGTTGCGCGTACGCGGATCATCGCGGCCATCGGACGGCGGCGGCGCGCAATGCAGCACGGCGGCACAGCCAAGGTCGAGCCGGGCGAGCGAGCGCCGACCGTCGAGATCGCCTTGCAGCGGAACGATGCCGTGACTACGCAGCTTGCGCACGTCGTCGCGATCGCGCGTGAGGCCGACGAGTCGCACCCGGTGCCGCAACAGGCCGGCGACGCGCAACGCGATATCGCCGCAACCCACGAGCAACAGCCGCTGCATCATGACCCTGCAGATTAGCATACGGCCGAGCGATCACGCGTTCGGCTGCGAGCCCGACGAGACCGTGCTGCAGGCGGCGATGCGCGCCGACCTGATGATTCCGTACGGCTGCCGCAACGGCGCGTGCGGCACGTGCAAGGGCCGCATCTTCGAAGGCGAGGTCGACTTCGGCGCGCACCAGCCGTCGACGCTGACCGACGACGAGAAGCGCAAGGGGCTTGCGCTCTTCTGCGTTGCGAAACCCAGGACCGATCTCGTAATCGAAGTGCGCGAGGTGCGCAAGGCCGGCGACATCCAGATCAAGCGGCTACCCTGCCGGATCGAATCGATCGACAAGCGCGCGCCGGATGTCGCCGTCGTGAAGCTGAAGCTTCCGGTCAACGAGCGCCTGCAGTATCTCGCCGGGCAGTACATCGATTTCCTGCTGAAGGATGGCCATCGCCGCAGCTTCTCGCTCGCAACGCCGCCGCACGCGGACGAACTGCTCGAGCTGCACATCCGCCACACACTCGGCGGCTTTTTCACCGATCCGCTGTTCACGACGTACAAGGGTCGCGAGATCCTGCGCTTCGAAGGTCCGCTTGGCACGTTCTACCTGCGCGAGACGACCGACAAGCCGGTGATCTTCGTCGCCGGCGGAACGGGCTTCGCGCCGATCAAGGCGATCATCGAGCACATGCTGCATCACAAGATCCCGCGCGAGATCGTGCTCTACTGGGGCGCGCGCTCGATGCGCGACCTCTACATGCCCGAGGTGCCGGGTCGGTGGCAACAGCAGAACCCGAACTTCACGTTCATTCCGGTCCTGTCGGAACCGGCGCCCGACGACAACTGGCCCGGGCGCACGGGATTCGTGCATCGCGCAGTGATGGACGACTTCAAGGACCTGTCGGGCTACCAGGTTTATGCGTGCGGCGCGCCGGCGATGATCGACGCGGCGAAGCGCGACTTCACGACGTTGCGCAACCTGCCGGAGGACGAGTTCTTCGCCGACAGCTTCACGTATGCGGCGGAGACCGAGGCGCGATAGCGAATGCTCCGGCGCAAATCGTGGCGCCTTGACACGTGTTCCCGGCGGGCATACATATTCCTTCGCTCCCTTGATCGTGGGGAAGGCAGGGAAGTCCAGGATTTTTCAACTTGCGGCGCATTGCCGAACGCAAGCTTCGACACGATCGCCACGTTTGCCGAATGTCAGGAGGAAGCGATGCAATCTCGTGCGTTATCAGGCAATCCATCCATCCCGCGCAGACTGAGCCGCCGCTGCGCCGCGCAGTCGCTTGCGCTCGGCCTCGCTGCGGCGATCGGTTACGTCGCGCCGGCCGCCGCCATGACGTGCGCGGACATGGCCAATATCGCGCTGCCCAATACGACGATCACGCTCGCGCAGTCGTACAACGCCGGCGACACCGTCACCGGCAATACCAAGGCCCCGGCCGGCTTCTGTCGCGTGGCGGGTACGGTGAAGCCGGGGCCGAATTCGAACGTCAAGTTCGAGGTCTGGATCCCGACCGACGGAACGTGGAACGGCAAGTATCAGCAGGTCGGCAACGGCGGATTCGCCGGCTCGATCCAGTTCGCCGCGCTTGCCAACGCGACGGGCCGCGGTTATGCCACCGCCAGCACCGACGACGGCACATCGGGGAACAAGACGCCTCCCGCGGGCGCGAACGCATTCATCGACAACACGGACGTGCTCCTCGACTACGGATATCGCGCGATCAAGGCGACGACCGACAACTCGAAGGCGATCGTGAATGCGCTCATGGGCAAGGCGCCGACATACTCGTACTTCGTCGGATGCTCCGATGGCGGACGCGAGGCTCTGCAGGAGGCGCAGCGCTTCCCGAATGATTTCGACGGCATCATCGTCGGCTCGCCGGTCAACGATCAGGTCGGCGAGTTCGGCTCGTCGTATCTGTTCGACATGCAGGCGACGCTCACGGGTCCGGCGACCAACGGCGTTCCCGACGCCTACATACCGACGAGCAAGCTGCCTTTGCTCACGAACGCGGCGCTCGACAAGTGCGTGGGCAAGGACGGCGGCGTCGACACCGACCTGTTCCTCAACGACCCGCGCGAGTGCAACTTCGATCCCAAGCACCTCGTCTGCAAGAACAAGGACGATCCGAGCACCTGCCTCACGCCGGCGCAAGTCGAGGCCGCAGAGAAGCTTTACGCCGGTCCGCACGATGGCAACGTGCTGCTGTTCCCCGGCCTCGAGCCCGGCGGCGAGGCACCCACCGGCGGCTGGACGAGCTGGATCACCGGCAGCTCGCCGACGGCGCCCGGGAGCCAGTACGGGCTTGGCTTCGGCTTCGGCTGCGCGCTGATGCAGAACGTCGCGACGTGCGACTACCTGTCCATCGACGTCGTGCAACAGGATGACGCCGCGCGGCAGATGCTGCAGCCGATCCTGAGCTCCGTGAACCCGGACCTGCGTGCGTTCAGGGCGCACGGAGGCAAGATGATCCAGTACGCCGGATGGTCCGATGCGGCGATTCCGCCGCAGAACGGCCTCAACTACTACCGCAAGGTGAACGACACGATGGGCGACGTCCACGGCTTCTATCGCGTCTTCATGGTCCCGGGCATGGCGCACTGCAGTGGGGGCGCGGGTCCCAATGCGTTCGGCAACGGCACGAGCAACGGTCCTGTCATCGACGCCGACCACGACCTCGTGAAGGCGCTCGAGCATTGGCGAGAGCAGGGCGTGGCTCCGGAACGGATCATCGCCACGCATTACGTCAACAACGCGGCCGCGCAGGGCGTGCAGTTCCAGCGGCCGCTATGCCCGTTCCCGCAGCGCGCCGAATATCTCGGCAAAGGGTACGATCCGAGCAGCGCCGACAGCTTCGCGTGCGTGACTCGGCACGACACGAGCGATCCGCGCAACGAAGGGCCGCAGCGAGCGTATCAGTAGGTCTAGCTCGCCATTGCCGCATGGGGGCGCACGCAGCAGGTGCGCCCCTTTTTCGTCGGCGTCGCCTCGGACATCATCGAGTCATTGCGCGGGCGGCGGCTGCACCAGGCCGCTCACGTACCCGTTCAGCGTGCAACCCGACTGGCTGCTCAACTGCGTGCGCGCACGCATATCGTACTGGCTGGCCGCCATCTCGAGGAACTTGAACGTGCCTGCGTCGCCGTTCAGGCACGTGTAGTTGCCCGCAACGTGCCCGAAATGCCCCGACTGCGAGTACGTTCCGTCGAACGTGCACGTGCCGACCTGCGACGACGAATCGATGCGCATCGACGCGCCATCTTGCGTGATCCGAAAAGTCGCAGGCGTCGCGTCCGTGATCGCCGCGGGCGGGCACGAACCAGCCGCAGCAGCCTGGCTCAATACACCCGAGTACGATCCATTGAAAAGGATCGTCGTGAGCGTTTCGCGCTGGATCTGCTTGACGACCTGCACGCCGTTGACCGTGTAGGTCAAGGTCGCCGCGTTCACTTGCTGGCCCTGGAACGTCATCATGCCGACCGGCGTCGCAGTGGTCGCGGTTGGATCGAACGGCACCGTGCCGAACCACGGCCCGGTCGTCGCGTACAACGTTCCCGTCCACGTGAAGTCTCCGTACGTCGGATCGTTCAGCAGCGCCACGTACCACGTCGGCTGCTTGTTCGGTCCGTAGACGAACATCGTCGCGAAGATCGTCGATTCTTCCTGAACGATCTGAATTCCCCAGCCTGACTCGGATGGAATCCACCACAGGTCGGACTGATCGGTCGTCTTGAACAGGACAGCCGCGCAATATCCCGGCATTATCCATGCGATCGCCAGCACCACTGCCCCCAGCATGCGTTTCATCGTCGTCCTCCTTCCTGCGGCTTGTCGATCGCGCGATGTCCACGCCCTCGGCTGTCCCCCTGTAAGCTCCCACACGGGCGTCGCAGGCCGAATTGTGCGCCGGGGGTCGTGCGCTCGGCAATTCGGGTCGGGCCGCTTCCGCGCGCTGCATGACACCGGACTGGGTACAATCTGCCGCGATCAGCGTCGCCGGCACGATGGCCCCCGGCCTCCCCGGCGCAGCACGAGTTGCGATTCCCGCAAATGACCGGTGCCCCGAAAGCTGTTCCTGAGCTACGCGTCGCAGGACGGCGAAGCCGCGCGGCGCATCTGCGACGCGCTTCGCGCGATGAGCGTCGAGGTCTGGTTCGACCAGAGCGCACTGCGCGGCGGCGACGCGTGGGATGCATCGATCCGCCGCGAGATCAGGGAATGCGCGCTGTTCGTGCCGATCATTTCGGCGAACACGCAGGCGCGCGAGGAAGGCTACTTCCGGCGCGAATGGAACCTGGCCGTGAATCGCACGCTGGACATGGCCGACGGCAAGGCGTTCCTGCTGCCGGTGGTGATCGATGCAACCGTCGACGTGAGCGCGCGCGTGCCCGAGAAGTTCCGCGACGTCCAATGGACCATCTGCCCGGCGGTCGATCGTCGGATTCGTTCGCCGAGCACGTGCACGCGTTGCTGTCCGGCGCCGCTTCACCGCGACGTCATCGGCCGCCAATGCGCGAATGCCATCACCGGTCGCGGCTGCAGCCCGCGAGCGCGAGCCCGCGTCGATTGCGGTGCTGCCATTCGTCAATCGCAGCAGGGACGAGGAAGACGAGTATTTTTCGGACGGTCTCGCCGACGAGCTCCTGAACGTGCTCGCGAAGATCCGCGGCCTGCGCGTGGCGGCGCGCACGTCGTCGTAAGGCTATGAGCGCGCTCGCCAGGCGGCGGCTCGCGCGTTGACGCTCGAGCCCGATCTCGCGGAAGCGCATGCGCAGATGGGATGGATACAGGCCAACGCCGATTGGAACTGGGCGGCTGCAGAAGCGTCGTTGCGACGGGCATTGGAACTCGCGCCCGGCAACGCCCGCGTGGTCAATCTGGCTGCCACGGTTGTAAGCAACCGAGGTCGGCTCGAGAAGGCCATTGCGCTTTATGGACAGGCGATCGCGCAGGATCCATTGCGTCCGGGGTGTTATTCCAATCTGGGAGCGGAGTTGTGCGCGGCCGGTCGTTTCAAGGAAGCAGAAGCGGCCTATCGGAAGGCGCTCTGAGCTCGGGCCCCAAGCCAGCGGCCTGCATGCATGGCTTTCGCAAAGCCTGCTGGCACAGGGCCGGGGCGAAGAGGCGCTTGCCGAAGCGCTGCGCGAGCCCGAGGAATGGGCGCGCCTCACGGTGTTGGCCATCATCCACCATGCCGAGGGTCACGGTACCGAGCCGGACGCAGCGCTTGCGGCGCTGATTGCCAAACACCACGATTCGTCGGCTTATCAAATCGGTCAGATCCATAGCGCGCGTGGCGAGACCGAGCTCGCTTTCCAGTGGCTCGAGCGCGCGTACCGCCAGCGCGACCCCGGGCTCACGGAGATGAAGTGCGACCCGGCACTTCGCGGTCTGCACGCCGACCCCCGATGGGAAGTGCTGCTGTGCAGGATGGGCCTGGCTGACTAGATCAGCTTCCCATCGGCGCGCCGGAACGGGCGGCATCGAGTATCAGGCCGACGCAGCGCTTGAGCGTGCTCGCGAACACCGGATTGCGGGGATCGAGCGCTGCGGCGTGCGTCTCGCCGACCTCGTAGCGTTTGTAGCGGCCGGTGAAGATCCGGCGCAGCGCGAGCGGGTCGCCGCGCTGCATCCGCTGATGACTCGACAGCACGTAGACCGGACCGCCGTACGAAAGCGGCCGATGCTTCGCGATGCCCTGCTCGAATGCGGCGGTCGTAGCGATGACGGCGCGCATGTAGACGGCGTCCTCCGTCGGCCCAGCGGTAATGCCGCGCGCGTGGCGCGCCTGCATCTTCGCGACGAACGCTTCTTCCGACATCTGCCAGTAGCCGGGCTGGCTCACGCTGTTCGGCGGATCGAGCAGCAACAGCGGAAGCACTTCCTCTCCCGCTGCGCGAAGCGAGCGCGCCATCGCCGCGACGACGTAGACGCCCGCGCAAAGCGAGCCCAGGAAATAGGGCCCGTGCGCGCGGACCTTGCGCAGTTCCGCGAGGTACTCGGCCGCCATGTCGTCCACCGACGCATGCGGCGCGGAGAAGCCGTCGAGACCGCGAGCCTGGAACGCCCACACCGGCTGGTCGTCGCCTAGCAGTCGCATGAAATGCGGACTCACGAACGCCTGTCCATGGCGTCCGTGCACGATGAAGAGCGGCGGCGCGCAGCCCTGCGTCCAGAGCGGAATCAGCACCGGGAAGCTTCGCGCAGCGCGCGTCGGACCGTCGTGAAGCGCGCGCACGTTCGCCGCGATCGAGGCGACCGTCGCGCCGCGATGGAAATTGCCGACGCGCACGCCGAACGCCTCGGCGACGCGGAACTCGAGCTCAACCGACAGCAGCGAGTCGCCGCCCTGCAGAAAGAAATCGTCGTCGCGACCGACCGCATCGAGGGCGAGCAGCTCGGCGAAGATGTCCGCGACCTCGCGCTCGATGTCGTCACGAGGCGCCTCCACGTCCCGCGCGCTGCACGCAAGGGGCGGCATCGTGACCAGCGCGCTGCGATCGATCTTGCCGGTCGCTGTCACCGGCAATGCATCGAGGTAGTGAATTCGCGCGGGCAGCATGTAGAGCGGAAGCAGCAACGCGAGGTGACGACGCACGCTCTGCGCATCGCGTGCGGCGTCGCCTTGCGCGGCGACGTACGCGACGAGGCGGGTCGGCTTCTCCACCGATCCTTCGTCGATCGCGACGACCACCGCTTTCTCGACGAGCGGACATGTGGCGAGCGTCGCTTCGACTTCGGCGAGATCGACCGAATAGCCGCGGATCTTCACGCGGCTGCCGCTGCGGCCGACGAAATGCAGGCGCCCTTCCGTGTCGAGGCTGCCAAGGTCGCGCGTGCGATAGCGGCGAACGCCGGGCTCGCCTTCGACGTCCGCGAACGCCGTTCGGTCGAGCTCGGGACGCCGCCAGTAGCCGGGGCTCACGTGGCGACTCGCGACGAGGATCTCGCCGACTTCGCCGGGATTCGCGAGGCTTCCGTCGTCGCGCTGGATCTCGATGCGCACGCCGTCGACGGCGCGGCCGGCCGGCAGCAGCGGACCTTCCGGCATCGGGCTCGCATGGTCGACGAATTGCTGAGCGATTACACCGGCTTCGGTCGACGCGAGATGATTGACGAGGATGCAATGCGGCAGCGTGCGCTCGCGAAAGAGCCGCACGTCGTTCGCGAACACCGGCTCGCCGCCGAGATGCAGCGCCCGCAGATGCGGCAGGATGCGCGACGCCGCGAGCCGTCCGGCAAATTCGCGAAACGCGGTCGGCGGCATGTGCAACACGCTCACGCGTTCGCGGTCGAGCCAGTCGGCCAGCGGCGCGATGCCATCGCGACGGAGGTCGTACGCACACAGCGTCGCGCCCTGCGTCAGCGCGCGCACGACATCGCCGTTGCCCGCGGCGAA
>JAICLP010000151.1 GCA_025925475.1 Burkholderiales bacterium
GCTCGATTTTCCCGGTCACATTTGCTGGCATTCGCAAACCACAGCCGGGAAAATCGAGCCTGGCCCCTTTAAAGTCGTCTTCGACCCCATTTCCGGTTTTTGCTGATGATTCCCTGCGTCCTGCTGATCGGACCGACGGCCAGCGGCAAATCGGCGGTCGCGCTCGCGCTCGCGCAACGGCTCGGTGGCGAGATCGTCACCGCCGATTCGGCGCAGGTGTATCGCGGCATGGACATCGGCACGGCGAAGCCCGATGTGGCGACGCGCGCGGCCGTTCCACATCATCTGCTCGACCTGATCGAGCCGATCCAAGCGTACTCGGCAGCACGCTTCGTGCGCGATGCGACACGCGCGATCGACACGATCCGCGCGCGCGGACGCGTGCCGATCGTCGCCGGCGGCACGATGCTCTACATCAAGGCGCTGCGCGAAGGCTTGAGCAGCCTGCCGGCAGCCGACGCGGCGATTCGCGCCGAGCTCGACGCCCGCGCGGCCTCGGTCGGATGGCCGGCGATGCACGCTGAATTGGCGCGCATCGATCCGCTCACCGCGGCGCGCCTTGCGCCCAACGACGCGCAGCGCATCCAGCGCGCGCTCGAAGTGCATGCGCTCACTGGACAGCCGATGTCCGCGCTGCAGGGTGCGCGCGATGCGGAGCGGCGCATCGACCCGGCGATCGCCGTCGCGCTCGCGCCGACGGATCGCGCCCTGCTGCACGCCGCGATCGCGCGTCGTTTCGATGCGATGCTCATCGCGGGACTCGTCGACGAGGTGCGCGAGCTGCGCCGCCGCTTTCCGCTTCGGGCCGATATGCCGTCGATGCGGGCGGTAGGCTATCGGCAGGTGTTCGACCATCTCGAAGGCCGTACCGATCCCGCGTCGTTGCGCGACCGGGGCGTAGCCGCGACGCGTCAGCTCGCGCGCCGTCAGTTGACGTGGCTGCGCGCCATGGACGTTACGCCGATCGACTGCCATGCGCCAGACGTCATCGACGTCGCGGCGGCGCAGGTGCTGCGGGGAATCGAAGCGAGCAACGCGGTGCGGCAATAGGCCGGGCGCGGCGCACGCGCCAGCGTCCGTTTACAATCGCGCCGACGCCTTGGTCGCGTCCGCCACCGGAGAATGTCTCATGCGTCATCGGCTCGCTGCAATCCTCGCCGTTCCGCTGCTCGTCGTCGTCGGCGCGTTCGCAGGCATCGCGCAGGCGCAGACCGCCATCTGCTACAACTGCCCGCCGGAATGGGCCGACTGGGGCACCGAGCTCAAGGCGATCAAGGACAAGCTCGGCATCACGGTGCCGCAGGACAACAAGAATTCGGGACAGTCGCTCGCGCAACTCGTTGCCGAGAAGGCGAGCCCGGTCGCCGACTTCACCTACCTCGGCGTCACGTTCGGCATCCAGGCGAAGCAGGATGGCGTGACCGCGCCGTACAAGCCCGCGCATTGGAACGAGATTCCGGCGGGCCTCAAGGATCCCGACGGCTACTGGTTCACGATCCATTCGGGGACGCTCGGCCTGATGGTCAACGTGGACGCATTGCACGGCAAGCCGGTGCCGAAGTCGTGGAAGGATTTGCTGAAGCCGGAATACAAGGGCATGGTCGGCTATCTCGATCCTGCGAGCGCCTTCGTCGGCTATGTCGGCGCAGTTGCGATCAACAACGCGCTCGGCGGAACGCTCGACAATTTCACGCCCGCCATCGACTACTTCAAGAAGATGAAGGCGAACGATCCGATCGTGCCGAAGCAGACGTCCTATGCGCGCGTGCTCTCCGGCGAGATTCCGATCCTGATCGATTTCGATTTCAACGCGTATCGCGGCAAGTACAAGGACAAGGCCAACATCGCGTTCGTCATCCCGGCCGAAGGCAGCGTCGTCGTGCCGTACGTGATGGCGCTCGTCAAGAACGGACCCAATCCGGCGAACGCGAAGAAGGCACTCGATTTCACGCTGTCCGACGAAGGCCAGGCGATCTGGGCGAATGCCTTCCTGCGTCCGGTGCGCGCGGAAGCGATGTCGAAGGAAGCGCAGTCGCGCTTCCTCCCGGCGTCAGACTATGCGCGCGCGAAGCCGGTCGACTTCGCGAAAATGGCGGCGGCGCAAAAGCCGTTCACCGAGCGTTACCTGAAGGAAGCGCAGTAGCGCGCGGTGCATCGGCGATCGGCGCCAAGCCGCGAGTGCGCGTAGCGTGAGGACGCGAGAGAACCTTTTTCTCGCGCTGCTCGCGCTGCCGGCAATGGTCGTGTTCGCGGCGTTCTGGCTGCTGCCGATGGCGCGGCTCGTGTCGGTCGGCGCGAGCGGACCGCGCGGGCCCGCCGCCTATCTCGCGATCGTCACCGACGCGAACTACTTTGCGAGCCTCGTCTCGACGGTCACGCTGTCGATCGGCGTCACTTTCTCGACGCTCGTCGTCGCGGGGATCGCCGGGATGTTCCTGCAGCGCAACGACTTTCCGGGGCGAGCGGTCCTGGTGTCGCTCCTCACGTTCCCGCTCGCCTTTCCCGGCGTGGTCATCGGCTTCATGGTGATCATGCTCGCCGGCCGCCAGGGACTGATCGGCAGCGTCACCGATGCGCTGTTCGGCTCGAAGCTCGTTTTCGCCTATTCGATCGCTGGCCTTTTCGCCGGCTACCTGTACTTCTCGATCCCGCGCGTGATCCTGACCGTGATGGCGGCGGTGGAGAAGCTCGACCGCGCGCTCGAGGAAGCGGCTCGCTCGCTCGGTGCAACGCCGTGGCAGGTGCTGCGTGACGTCGTCCTTCCGGGACTTCGCCCGGCGCTGATTTCTGCCGGCGCCATCTGCTTCGCGACGAGCATGGGCGCGTTCGGCACGGCGTTCACGCTCGCGACGAACATCAACGTGCTGCCGATCACCATCTACACCGAGTTCACCAACTACGCGAATTTCTCGATCGCCGCGGCGTTGTCGCTCGTGCTTGGCGTCATCACGTGGGCAGCGCTTGCCGTCGCACGCACGCTCGCCGGATCGACGGTCGCTGCGGCTGCATGACCGCCTCGTCCACACGTCACCCGCCTCGCAGTCGGTCGGCTCGCTCTCCCCGCTCGCGGGCAGAGGGTCGGGCTCCGGGGCGTTCGCCGCGCTTCGTCGCGCAACTCGCGTTCACGGTGCTCGTCTGCGCATTCCTCGTCGTGCCCGTCGTCCTGTCCGTCCTCGCGGGGCTCTCGCAGAATTTCTTCGTCGGCGTGAAGAGCGGCCTCACGCTGCGCTGGGTGGCGCAGGTGTGGTCGCTCTACAGCGGCACGATCTTCCTGTCGCTTGCGCTCGCGCTCGAGTGCCTCGCGGCGACGCTCGTGCTCGGCGTTCCGATCGCCTATGTGCTGGCGCGCCGTCCGGGACGCATGGCGCGACTGTTCGAGGAGCTGCTGGTGCTTCCGGTCGCGGTGCCCGGCCTTGCCACCGCGCTCGCGCTGATCCTGCTCTATGGCGAGTGGCGGGGATTTCGCGCAAGCTCGCTCTTCATCCTCGTCGGCCATGTCGTGTTCACGCTGCCGTTCATGGTGCGCTCGGTGCTCGCCGTGATGGCGGCGATGGATCTCGTCACGCTCGAGGAGGCGGCGGCGAGCCTCGGCGCCGGCTTTTTCAAGCGCTTCTTCGGCGTCATCGTGCCGAACGCGCGCTATGGCATCCTGGCCGGCGCGCTGATGGTCGTCACGCTGTCGGTCGGCGAATTCAACATCACGTGGATGCTGCACACGCCGCTCACGAAGACGATTCCGGTCGGGCTTGCCGATGCGTACGCATCGCTGCGCCTCGAGATCGGCTCGGCCTATACGATCGTCTTCTTCGTGATGATCGTTCCGCTGCTCGTCGTGATGCAGTGGCTGTCGCGCGAGCGCGCGCCGGTGCTGGCGGGACGAAAATGACATGAGCGCGAAGGGCCGCCCCGAGCGCGAATTCCGCCCCTTGGGGGGCAGCGAAGTGCGTGAGCCCGCAGGGCCGCCCCAAGGGCAAACACCTGAGTGCGAAGCACGAACGTCCTCCGTCAAGCCACGAGCGTGGGGGGATCACAACGACGCTGCGAGCGTGCGCCTCGCGCATTGCGCGAAGACGTTCCCCGACGGCACGCGCGCACTCCTGCCACTGGACCTCGAGATCCAGGCCGGCGAAACCGTCGTGTTCCTCGGTCCGTCCGGCTGCGGCAAGACGACGCTTTTGCGCATCATCGCCGGGCTCGCGCAGCCCGATGCCGGCGGCCGCGTCTTCTTCGGCGACGACGACGTCACCGCGCGCCCCATCGAGCGGCGTAACGTCGGCATGGTGTTCCAGAGCTACGCACTCTTTCCCAACATGACGGTCGCCGAGAACATCGCGTACGGGCTTCGGGTGCGCGGGATTCGTGCGGACGAGCGGCGCCAGCAGTCGGCGCGGCTGCTCGACATGATGCGTCTCGCGGGCCTCGGCGATCGACGTGTCGATCAGCTTTCCGGTGGTCAGCGCCAGCGCGTGGCGCTCGCTCGCGCGCTTGCCGTCAGGCCGCGCGTGCTGCTGCTGGACGAGCCGCTCACCGCGCTCGACGCGAAGCTGCGCGAAAGCCTGCGCGTCGGCATCGATCGGCTGCTGCGTTCGCTCGGCATCACCGCCGTCTACGTGACGCACGACCAGGCCGAGGCGATGGCGCTCGGCGATCGCGTCGCCGTGATGTCTCACGGACGCGTCGAGCAGATCGGGGCGCCGCAGGACATCTACTATCGGCCTGCGTCGGCCTTCGTGGCCGACTTCATCGGCACGATGAACCGCGTGAGCGGCGAACGCGACGGCCCTTCGTTGCGCTTTCCCGGTGGCACGCTGCGCCTTCCCGACCATGCCGTCGCGGCCGACCACGCGATGTTCCGGCCGCAGGATGCGCGGATCGTCGAACCGGGTGCCGGTGCGCTGACCGGCCGCGTCGCCGCCGCCTTCTTCCTCGGCAGCATGACGCGCGTCGTCGTGGACCTGCCCGGCGAGCAGACGATTGTCGTCGACACCGTCGAGCGTCGAAGCTTCGTGAATGGCGATGCAATCGGCGTCGATATCGATCCCGATGCGCTCGTGATACTCGAAAGCTGACCCTCCCGGGCCCGTCCGACCCGCAGCCCGCGCGGCACGGCCTCGATTGACGCCTCGCACGGCGTTCGCCATCATGCTCGCCCGGCCGCTCGATATCCGGCCGAAAGGAGGAGTCATGCGTTCACGTTCCAATATCGGCGTCGCGGCACTGCTCGCGGCGCTCGTCGTTGCCGCACCGATCCATGCGAAGACGCTGCGCTGGGCGAGCCAGGGCGACGTGCTGACGTTCGATCCGTACGCGCAGAACGAGAGCTTCAACAACACGTTCAACAGCTACGTCTACGAGTCGCTCGTCCAGTACGACAAGAAGTTCGACATCGTCCCGCAGCTCGCGACGAAATGGGAGGAGGTTTCGCCGACGCAGTGGCGCTTCCACCTGCGTCCGAACGTCAAGTTCCAGGAAGGCGAGCCGTTCACCGCCGACGACGTCGTGTTCTCGGTCCATCGCCAGGCCTCGAAGCGCTCGATGACGAAGGCGTATCTCGCCGGCGTCGTCGATGCGAAGAAGGTCGACGACCTGACCGTCGACATCATCACCAGCGGTCCCGCGCCCGTGCTGCTGCGCCAGTTGACCGACGTGCGGATCATGAGCAAGGCGTGGTGCGAGAAGCACAACGTCGTCGATGTCCAGGACTATCTCGCGAAGGAGGAGACGTACGCGGTCGGCCATGCGAACGGGACCGGCCCCTACGTCCTGAAGTCGCGCGAGCCCGACGTGAAGACGGTGCTCGAGGCGAACCCCCACTGGTGGGGCAAGATGGAAGGCAACGTCACCGAGATCGTCTACACGCCGATCAAGTCGGCGGCGACGCGCACCGCGGCGCTTTTGTCGGGTGAGATCGACTTCGTGCTCGATCCGCCGCTGCAGGATTTGCCGAAGCTCAAGTCCGATCCCAACATCAAGATCATCGAGGGACAGGAGAATCGGACGATCTTCATCGGCATGGACCAGAAGAGCGACGAGCTCAAGTACTCGAACGTCAAGGGGAAGAACCCGTTCAAGGACCATCGCGTCCGCGAAGCGCTCTATTCGGGGATCGACATCGAGGCGATCAAGCGGACGCTGATGCGCGGGCTGTCGATTCCGACCGGCGAGCTCATCACACCGCAGGTCTACGGCTATTTCCCGGAGGCGAACAAGCGGCCGCCGTTCGACGTGAACAAGGCGAAGGCGTTGCTCAAGGAGGCGGGCTACCCGAACGGGTTCGAAGTGACGCTCGACTGCCCGAACGACCGCTACATCAACGACGCGCTGATCTGCCAGGCGCTGACGTCGATGTGGGCGAAGATCGGCCTCAAGGTCAACCTCGACGCGATGCCGAAGGCGCAGTACTTCGCGAAGATCAACAAGCGCGACACGAGCCTCTACATGCTGGGATGGGCGGTCGCGACGTTCGACGCGCAGGACGCGCTGCTGTCGCTCGTGCACACGCCGAACGACAAGGGTGCGGGCGAGTACAACGACGGCGCCTACAGCAATCCGAAGATGGACGCGTTGATCGACGCGATGCAGACCGAGCCCGACGTCAAGAAGCGTCTGCAGATGATTCACGACGCGCTGATGATGCACACGCAGGACATCGCGCACATCATGCTGCACCAGCAGATCATTCCGTGGGCGATGCGCAAGAACGTCAACGTGACGCACAGCGCCGACAACCGGCTGCGGATGTGGTGGGTGCACGTCAACGACAACGCGAACGGCAAGCAGTGATCTCTTGAAAGCACGGCCGGGACGGCGCAAGCCGCCGCCCCGGCTTTCGCGGCAAGGCATCCGGTGACGGCGTTCGTTTTCAGGCGACTGCTGCAGGCGATCGTCGTGATGCTCGTCGTCGCGTTCGTCGCGTTCTCGCTCTTCCAGTACGTCGGCGATCCGGTGCAGTTGATGCTCGGGCAGTTCGCGACACCCGAGGACCGCATTCGCCTGACGCACGAGCTCGGCCTCGATCAGCCGTTCTACGTGCAGTTCTTTCACTTCATCGTCAACGCGGTGCACGGACAGTTCGGCGTATCGCTGCGCATCGGCAAGCCGGTGTCGGTGCTGCTCGCGCAGCGCATCCCGGCGACGCTCGAGCTTTCGATCTCGGCGGCAATCCTCGCACTGGTCGTCGGCATTCCGGCCGGCGTCTACAGCGGCCTGCGCCCCAATTCGTGGATTGCGCGAACCGCATTGTCGCTGTCGCTCCTCGGCGTGTCGCTGCCGACGTTCCTGATCGGCATCCTGCTGATCCTCGTGTTCGCGGTGAAGCTCGGCCTGCTGCCCGCGTTCGGCCGCGGCGACGTCGTGGCGCTCGGCTGGTGGACGACGGGATTCCTGACGCCGAGCGGCTTGAGATCGCTGATCCTGCCGACGATCACGCTCGGGCTCTTCCAGCTGACACTGATCATGCGGCTCGTGCGCTCGGAGATGCTCGAGGTGCTGCGCACCGACTACATCAAGTTCGCCCGGGCGCGTGGCCTTCGCGATCGCGCGGTCAACTTCGGGCATGCGCTCAAGAACACGCTCGTGCCGGTCATCACGATCACCGGGCTGCAGCTTGGCTCGATCATCGCGTTCTCGATCATCACCGAGCAGGTGTTCCAGTGGCCCGGCATGGGACTCCTGTTCATCCAGGCGGTGAGCTAC
This sequence comes from Burkholderiales bacterium, assembly GCA_025925475.1. Classification (GTDB taxonomy): domain Bacteria; phylum Pseudomonadota; class Gammaproteobacteria; order Burkholderiales; family Casimicrobiaceae; genus VBCG01. The sequence continues at coordinate 7,696 of JAICLP010000151.1, forward strand.
GTCGACATTCCGGTGATGGCCGCGTACCTGTGCCTGATCGCGCTCGTGTTCGTGACGATCAACCTGATCGTCGACCTGCTTTACTACGTCGTCGATCCGCGGTTACGCGTCGACCGCCCCGGAAGCAC
>JAICLP010000247.1 GCA_025925475.1 Burkholderiales bacterium
CCGACGTGCGCCGCGCGATACAGCAAGGAACGCACGTCAACGTCGTCAACCGAACGAAAGGTGACACCTGTCGCGTGCGACATGGACTGTCGCGGCGGCAGGTCGAGATGATTCTTGCCGGGAGCCTGCTCAACGTGATGCGGGCGCGACGCGAGCGCCGATGATTCCGGAGATGCAATGAATTTGCAGCACAAGGTGATCGTGGTTACGGGCGCGGCGCAGGGGTTGTGACGAAGGATGGCCGAGGCGGTAGCCGCACAAGGCGCGAAGGTCGCGCTCGTCGACATCGGCAACATCGGGCAGACCAACTACGCTGCCGCCAAGGCCGGGGTCGCCGCGATGACGGTCACCTGGGCGAAGGAGCTTGCTCGCCACGGCATTCGCGTGGCCGGCATCGCTCCCGGATTTTCCGATACGCGCATGGTCGCCCGAATGAACGCAAAAGTTCGCGAGAAGCTCGTGTCGATGATCCCGGTCAGGCGTCTTGCCGCGCCCGACGAGATCGCACAGGCGGCCCTTTTCGTGCTGCAGGACGACTACTACAACGGCCGCATTCTCGAGATCGACGGCGGGCTGCGGTTGTAAGGCGCGAATCGCCGTGGACGCCGATGCGTGAGCAGGAAGCCGCCGTGCAACGTGGGCATGTGAGCATGGCGCGTTGCGCATGCAAGCAAGAAGCGGCTGCGCAAGAACGAATCGCTGCGCGATCGGTCTACCGATCCGAGCGAGATTCAATCGCAGCCGGCCCCTGTTCGCTCGTTCTTCCGCGCCACCGCAGCCTGTGCGACGGGCTGTCAGCACGGCGTTGGAGCGGGCCTCGACGAAAGGATCGATGAAAGCGATAACCATCGTACCCGGTACGCCCACGCTGCGCTGGGCCGAGCGGCCCGAGCCTGCGATCAGCGCGCCCGACGAGGTGCAGATGCAGGTGGTGCGCGTGGGCATCTGCGGGACCGATCGCGAGGAAGCCGCAGGGGGCCGCGCACTTGCGCCTTCCGGGAAGACCGATCTCGTCGTCGGCCACGAAATGCTGGGCAGGGTCGTTGCGACAGGCGACGCGGTCACTCGCGTGAAGCGCGGCGATTTCGCGGTTTTCACCGTGCGCCGCGGCTGCGGCAAGTGCGCGCCGTGCCGCATGAATCGGCCCGACATGTGCCGGACCGGCCAGTATCGCGAGCGCGGAATCTGGGGGCTCGACGGCTACCAGACCGAGCGCGTCGTGGATCGCGAGCAATACGTCGTTCAGATGCCGCAGGATCTCGAAGCACTGGGCGTGCTGTGCGAGCCGCTTTCGGTCGCGGAAAAGGCGATCGACGAGGCACTCGCCCTGCAGCGCGCCCGGTTGCCGGACGTCGCGCACTCGCCGCACTGGCTGCACGGACGCCGCTGCCTCGTGGCAGGACTGGGACCGATCGGTCTTCTGGGCGCGCTCGCGCTGCGGCTTCGCGGCGCCGACGTCTACGGTCTCGACATCGTGGACGAAACGAGCGTGCGCGCGCGCTGGCTTGGCGGCATCGGCGGACATTACGTCGACGGGCGCAAGGTCGCCGCGACGCGCATCGACGATGCGATCGGCAAGATGGAGCTGATCTTCGAGGCGACGGGCGTGCCGAAGCTCGTCTTCAATCTTCTCGATGCGCTCGCGCCGGGCGGCGTCTTTGTGCTCACGGGCATTCCCGGCGGTTCGCGTCCGCTCGAAGTGCCCGCTGGGTCGCTGATACGACAGCTCGTGCTCTCGAACCAGGTGATGGTGGGCAGCGTCAACGCTTCGCGCGATCATTTCCAGATGGCGGTCGACGATCTCGCGCACGCGCAACTGCGCTGGGGTGGTCACATCGCGCAGCTCATCACGCACCGCCACCCGGCCGCCGATTTCAAGAGCGCGCTCGAGCATCACGGCGACGACGAGATCAAGGTCGTGCTGGAGTGGGCGCAGTGACCGCGATGCTGTGGCCGCTCGTCCTCTATTTCGTGCTGGTGACCGGGCTCGTCGGCGCGCTCGTCGCACTTTCGTACGTGCTCGGCGAACGGCATGCCGAGCCCGCGAAGGGCGAGCCGTTCGAATCGGGCGTCGTCATCGTCGGATCGGCGCGCCTGCGCTTTTCGGCCAAGTACTACCTCATCGCGATGTTCTTCGTGATCTTCGACGTCGAAGCGCTCTTTCTCTATGCGTGGGCCGTCGCGGTGCGCGAAGCAGGCTGGGCCGGCTACGTCGAAGCGCTGGTCTTCATCCTCGTCCTCGTCGCCGCGCTCGTCTATCTGTGGCGGCTCGGCGCGCTCGACTGGGGACCGCGGCGCCGCAAGCGCAATGCGCACGCCCCCTCCGGAGCCTCTCCGCATGCGGTGGTCGCTCAGTAAGCCGCGAGAGAGCGCGCGTGACGAAGGCGGTTCCTTCGAGGACGCCGTGCGCCGCAGCGTGCTCCTCTCCACGCTGCAGGATCTCGTCGCATGGGGCCGCAAGCATTCGTTGTGGCCGTACAACTTCGGCCTCTCGTGCTGCTACGTCGAGATGGCGGCGAGCTTCACCAGCAAGTATGACATCGCGCGCTTCGGCGCCGAGGTGATCCGCGCCTCTCCGCGCGAGGCGGATCTCATCGTGATTTCGGGGACCGTCTTCATCAAGATGGCCCCGGTTCTCAAGCGCCTCTACGAGCAGATGATGGCGCCGCGCTGGGTGATCTCGATGGGCTCGTGCGCGAACTCGGGCGGGATGTACGACATCTACAGCGTCGTGCAGGGCGTCGACAAGTTCCTGCCGGTCGACGTCTACGTCCCGGGCTGTCCGCCACGACCCGATGCGTTCCTGCAGGGACTCATCCTGCTCCAGCAGGCGATCGGCAAGGAGGAGCGGCCGCTGAGCTGGGTCGTCGGTCCGCAGGGCGTGCAGCGCGCGCCGAAAGCCTCGCAGCGCGACATCCATCGTCCGGAGCGCAGCCGCGCGACCGTGCTGCCGGGACCCGATCGCGTGTGAGCGCGAGCGTGGGGGCTCGATGAGCGCGACCCTCGTACCGGGTCCTATCGCGCATGAGCGCACAGGGCCGCTACCGATCGTCGACGAGCTTCGGGCGCAGTTCGGCGATGCGGTGCGCGCCGTGCAGGCGACCTGCGACGGCGTGCCAACGCTTTGGGTGACGAAGGAGCGCGCACGCGACATCGTTCGCCACCTCAAGTACGAAACGCGCTCGCCCTATCGCATGCTCTACGACCTCACCGCGATCGACGAGCGCAATCGCACGCACCGCCGCGGCCAGCCCGCAGGCGACTTCACCGTCATCTACCACCTGCTGTCGTTCGATCGCAACACCGACATCCGCATCAAGGTCGCGCTCGACGACGGCGACCTTGCGCTCCCGAGCATCACCAGTGTGTGGCCGAGCGCGAACTGGTACGAGCGAGAAGTCTGGGATCTCTTCGGCATCGCGTTCGAAGGCCATCCCGATCTGCGCCGCATCCTGCTGCCGCCGGCGTGGGTCGGCCATCCGCTGCGCAAGGACTATCCGGCCCGCGCCACCGAGTTCGAGGTCTACAGCCTGCCCGAGGACAAGGAGGAGGCGGAACAGGAGGCGCTGCGCTTCCATCCGGAAGCGTGGGGCATGCGGCGCGCGCACGGCGCGACCGATTTCATGTTCCTCAATCTCGGCCCGAACCATCCGAGCGTGCACGGCGTGTTCCGCATCGTGCTGCAGCTCGACGGCGAGGAGATCGTCGATGCCGTTCCGGACATCGGCTATCACCACCGCGCGGCCGAGAAGATGGGCGAGCGCCAGTCGTGGCACACCTTCATTCCGTACACCGACCGCATCGATTACCTGAGCGGCGTGATGAACAACTTTCCGTACGTGCTCGCGGTCGAGCAGGTCGCGGGGATCGACGTGCCCGATCGCGCGAAGGTGATCCGCATCATGATGGCCGAGCTCTTCCGCATCGCGAGCCATCTCGTGTTTCTCGGCACGTTCGCGCAGGACCTCGGTGCGATGTCGCCGGTCTTCTTCACCTTCAACGACCGCGAGCGCGTGTTCGGCATCGTCGAGGTGGTGTGCGGCGGGCGCATGCATCCGAGCTGGTTTCGCATCGGCGGCGTCGCGCAGGATCTGCCGGAGGGCTGGGCGCCGCTCGTGCGCGAGTTCCTCGCCTATTTCCCGCCGCGGCTCGACGAGTACGAGAAGCTCACGTTCAGGAACCGCATTTTCCGGCAGCGCACGCGCGGCGTCGGAGCCTACACCGCGGACGAAGCGATCGACTGGGGCGCGACCGGCCCGGGGTTGCGCGCGTGCGGCGTCGACTGGGATTTCCGCAAGAAGCGCCCGTACGGCGGGTACGAGCAGTTCGAGTTCGATATCCCGCTCGCACAGAACGGCGATTGCTACGACCGCTGCGTTCTGCGCATCGAGGAAATGAGGCAGAGCGCGCGCATCGTCGGCCAGTGCCTCGAGCGCATGCCGCCCGGTCACTACAAGTCGGATCACGCGCTCACGACGCCGCCGCGCAAGGAACGCACGATGCACGACATCGAGACGCTGATCGATCACTTTCTCGGCGTGAGCTGGGGTCCGGTGATCCCGTCCGGCGAATCGTTCGTCGGCATCGAAGCGAGCAAGGGCAACAACGGCTACTACCTGGTGAGCGACGGCGGGACGATGCCCTACCGGGTACGCATCCGCACGCCGTCGTTCCCGCACCTGCAGATGATTCCGCTGATGAGCCGCGGTCTTTCGGTGGCCGACCTCATCGCCATCCTCGGCAGCATCGATTTCGTGATGGCCGACGTCGATCGATGAGGTGAGCGCGTGCTGAGCATCGAAGAACAAAAGGAAATCGAACGCATCGAGCATCACTATCCCGACCGGCGCGCGCTGTGCATCGAAGCGCTGCAAACGGTGCAGCGCCACCGCGGCTTCGTCTCCGACGAAGGGCTGGCGGACGCCGCGGCGTTTCTCGGCATGAAGCGCGACGAGCTCGAAGGCGTCGCGACGTTCTACAACAGGATCTTCCGCAGGCCCGTGGGCCGGCACGTGATCCTCGTGTGCGACAGCGTGAGCTGCTGGATCATGGGCTGCGAGCGCCTGCGCGAGCAGTTCGCGGCG
>JAICLP010000308.1 GCA_025925475.1 Burkholderiales bacterium
CGAGCCCAAGTCGCGCTATGCGGTTACGGGCCTCTACTTTTACGACAATCGCGTGCTCGACGTCGCCGCCGCGCTCGCGCCTTCCGCACGCGGCGAGCTCGAGATCACCGACGTCAACCGGCAATACCTCGCATGGGGCGAGCTCTCGTGCGAGCTGATGGGACGCGGCATGGCGTGGCTCGACACGGGCACGCACGGATCGCTGCTCGAAGCGTCGCAGTACATCGAGACGATCGAGCGCCGCCAGGGACTGAAGATCGCGTGTCCCGAGGAGATCGCGTATCGGATGCGCTACATCGACGCGGCGCAGCTTGCGAAGCTCGGCGAAGCGATGGCGAAGAACGGCTACGGCCGCTATCTGCTGCGGCTGCTCGAAGAGCCGCTGCTGCCCTGATGCGCGCATCGCCGACGTCGCTGCCGGACGTGCTGCTCATCGAGCCGCGCGTGTTCGAGGATGCCCGCGGCTTCTTCTTCGAGAGCTACAACCGCCGCGCGTTGGCCGAGGCGGCCATCGACGTCGAGTTCGTGCAGGACAACCATTCGCGCTCGAACCGCGGCGTGCTGCGCGGTCTGCACTACCAGGTCGAGCATGCGCAGGGAAAGCTCGTGCGCGTGATCGCGGGCGAGGTATTCGATGTCGCGGTCGATCTGCGGCGTTCGTCGCCGACGTTCGGGCACCATGTCGCGATGCACCTGTCGGCGGCGAATCGGCGAATGCTCTTCATTCCTCCCGGATTCGCGCACGGCTTTCTCGTGATCTCCGACGTCGCCGAATTCCTCTACAAGACGACCGACTACTGGTATCCGGCGCACGAGCGGACGCTGCGCTGGAACGATCCGGCGCTGCGCATCGAGTGGCCGATGGTTGTGTCTCCGACGCTCGCACCCAAGGATCTCGCCGGCGCGCTGCTCGAAGACGCCGACACGTACGATTGACGTCGAGAAACGCATGACGAGCGGCCGGCCGACGATTCTCCTGACCGGCGCTCGCGGCCAGCTCGGCCGCGAGCTCGCGTTCGCCTTGGGCGGCGCCGGCAACGTTGTCGCGTGCGACCGCAGGACGCTCGATCTCGGCGATGCGGATCACATCGTCGATGTCGTGCGCGAAAGCGCGCCGCACGTGATCGTCAATGCGGCCGCGTACACGGCGGTGGACCTTGCCGAGCGCGAGCGCGATCGTGCGTTCGCGATCAATGCGGTCGCGCCGCGCATTCTCGCCGAAGAGGCGAAGCGCGCGAATGCAATCCTCGTTCACTATTCGACCGACTACGTGTTCGATGGCGCGGCGAGGACGCCGTACGACGAAAGCGCGGCAACGCATCCGCTCAACGTTTATGGCGAGAGCAAGCTCGCCGGCGAAGCGGCGATCTCCGCGTCGGGTGCAGCTGCGATCGTGCTGCGCACGAGCTGGGTCTACGGGCGCCGCGGACAGAATTTCCTCGTGACGATGCAAAAATTAGCCGCTTCGCGAAGCGAGATCAATGTTGTAGACGACCAGATCGGCGTTCCGAACTGGACACGCTGGCTTGCACGCACGACCGCAACCGTCCTCGACCAGCGCCTCGCCCAACTCGCCGAGCGTGCCGGCCTCTACCACCTGTGCGCGCTCGGCCGCGCGTCGTGGTTCGACTTCGCACGCGAGATCCTGCGTGATCGCGCGAACGTGCGGGTGTCGCCGATCGCGACGTCGCAATACCCGACGCCCGCGCGGCGTCCCGCTTACGGGGTTCTCGATGCGACGCGCTTTGCGCGCACGTTCGGAATCGTCCTGCCCGATTGGCAAACTCTGTTACACGAATGCCTGCAGTCGGAGGCGGAACCGCCGGACGGTCCATCGGTCCACTGACGGCTCGTCCGGCGGTGGCTCGGCATTTGCAGGGGATGTGCGGCAAAGGGATCCGCAGGCGTCGCCTTGCGGCGACGCATGAATCTTTGATGGAGTTTCGAATGACGATGGTCTTCTTGCGCAGGCAGGTGCGCATCGCTTTCGCCGCGCTGACTTTGGCGGCCGCATCGGTGTCGCACGCCGCAGCGCCGATCACCGCCGTACCGCCGACCGACTACCATCCGAAGGCCATCCAAAAGGCGGCGTCCGCGCAGTTCCTGCTCTCGCCGTCGGCGCCAGGGTTGCGCATCGCATTGCCTCCGCCGACCGACGCCGAACGCGCGCTGCTGAAGGCGCGCAATGCGGCGCCGTCCAGCAGCGGCGCGAAGCGCGGCAACCTCAAGGGACCGCTCGCGCTCGCATTTCCGCGCGACGTTCCCGCGAGTGGATCGTCGATTCCGCTCGCGGCGCTCGATTGGCAGACGCTGTCCGACGGAAGCCGCGCGGCGAAGATCGACGTGGTGTCGCCCGATGCGAAGGCGATCCGCGTCGCGCTCGCGTTGCCCGCGATGGACACCGGCGTCAGCTTGCGCTTTTCCGGCAACGGCGATCTCGCACAGGTGTTCGGGCCCATTCCGGCAAACGCCGTCGCGGGCGACACGCAACGCTTCGGCGTCTTCTGGTCGCCGGTGCTCGACGGCGACACGGCGACGATCGAAATTCACGTCGACGCGGGCACGAGCGTTCCCGCCGTGCCACTGACGATCGCGCGCGTATCGCACCAGGTCGTCGCGCCGGCGACGATCGGCAAAATGGACACGAAAGCGGTGGAGGACATCGGAACATCGGGTGCCTGCGAGATCGACGTCGCGTGCGTGTCGCCGCAAACCACGGCGTTCGTCGACAGCACGAAGGCGGTCGCGGCGATCGAGTTCACGCAGGAAGACGGCTTCACGTATCTTTGCACCGGTCAGTTGCTGAACGATTCGGTGTCGAGCAACACGCCATATTTCTTCTCGGCCAACCACTGCCTCGACTCGGCGATGGCGGCGCGCACGCTCAATACGTACTGGTTCTTCGACGCGGTCGCGTGCAACAGCAGGACCGTGCCGCCGTTCGTGCAGCAAGCGAGCGGTGCCGCGATGCTTGGACGCAGCGTCGACTTCGACTGGTCGCTGGTGCGGCTCAATGCGCCACCGCCCGATGGCGTCAAGTTTTCGGCGTGGCGCGTCGACCCGATTCCTTCGCTTGCTCCCGTATCGGTGATTCATCATCCGCAGGGCGATCTCAAGAAATGGAGCGAGGGGAACGGCGAGGGCTACCAGCTCTATACCGACGGCTCGAGCTTCGCGCAGGTGCAGTACACGCAGGGATCGACGGAGCCCGGGTCGAGCGGTGCCGGACTCCTGACGTTCAACAACGCGGGCTACTACGAGGTGCGCGGCGGCCTGTGGCGAGGCTCCGCGTCATGCCAGAACCCGCGCGGAACCGACGAGTACTCGCGCATCGACGGCATGCTCGCATTGACGCGCCAGTATCTGACGCCCGATTCGCCGGGCACGCCGGGCACGGCCGTCGCCGTCGAGTACTACAACAGCGCACTCGATCACTACTTCATGACGATCGATCCCAAGGAGGTCAACGATCTCGACACGGGCGTCCATGGCGGCTGGGAGCGGACGGGGCTGCGCTTTCTCGCGTATCAATCGCAGGTGCCCGGCACGAATCCCGTCTGCCGTTTCTATCGGACGCCCGGCTTCGGCGATTCGCATTTCTATTCGGCGAGCCCGGCCGAGTGCCAGGCGGTGATCGACCATCCTGAAACGTACCCGGGATGGATGTTCGAAAGCCCCAGCGTGTTCTACATCGCGCTGCCCGATACGAACACCGGCGCATGCGCCGACGGAACCCAGCCGATCTGGCGCTTCTTCAATCAGCGCACGACGAACCACCGCTATACGACGGACCATGCGACGCGCGACGACATGCGCGCCGATCCCGCGACATGGATTCCCGAAGGCTATGGACCCGACGCGGTCATCATGTGCGCGCCGGTGGGCTCGTAAGGGTCAGCGAAGCCCCATCGCGTAGTCGGCAACTGCCTTCATCTGCGCGTCGGTCATGTTGCCGGCGATCGTCGCCATGATCTGGCCGTTCGC
>JAICLP010000027.1 GCA_025925475.1 Burkholderiales bacterium
ACGCGTCATTCGCATCGAGCCGCGCGACTACTACGCGATCGCGGCGGCATCGCCCGCCGTCGCGACGAAGATCGGCGCGCTCGCACGCGAGCGGATCGGCGGACTTGCCGGTATCGCGTCCGAAGCGCCGAAGCCGCGCGTCACGATGATCGGTCACCGATGGGACGCCGCATGCAGCACGTTGCGGCAGTTCCTCGCGCGGAACCAGATCACGTACGAATGGATGACGCCCGATGCGCCCGAGGTTGCCGCCCACTGGAGCGGCGGGCTCCCGAGCGACGGCGACTGTCCCGCGCTTCGCCTGATGGACGGGACAATTCTGGTGCGACCGGCGGCACGCGATGTCGCCGAGCGGCTGGGCCTGCAAACGAAGCCGCGCCTTTCCGAATACGACACCGTCATCATCGGCGGCGGTCCCGGCGGACTCGCCGCCGCCGTTTACGGGGCTTCCGAAGGACTGTCGACGCTCGTCATCGAGCGCGAAGCGCCCGGCGGGCAGGCCGGCACGTCGTCGCGAATCGAGAATTATCTCGGCTTTCCAAGTGGCGTGTCGGGCGACGAGCTCGCGAGCCGCGCGCTGCAGCAGTCGAAGCGGCTCGGCGCGGAGATCGTCGTGACGCGCTCGGTCGCGCGGATCGATCCGCACACGCGTCACATCCATCTCGACGGTAGCGAAATGATCCGCGCACGCACGGTGATCCTCGCGACCGGTGTCGCATGGCGCCGTCTTGCGATCGACGGCTTAGACCGCTTCATCGGCAAAGGCGTCTACTACGGGGCCGCGCGCAGCGAGGCCGTCGGCACGCAGGGACTCGACGTGCACCTGATCGGCGGCGGCAACTCCGCCGGCCAGGCGGCACTGCACTTCGCGAATCACGCGCGAAGCGTGACGCTCGTCGTGCGCGGCGATGCGCTCGCGAAGAGCATGTCGCGTTACCTCATCGAGCAGCTCGCGGCGAAGTCGAATATCGGCGTGCGGCTGCGGTCCGAAATCGTCGCCGCGCACGGCGATACGCATCTTGGCGCAATCGACATACGCGACGAAGCGTCCGCGCTGCAACGCCGTGATTGCGGCGCACTGTTCGTCTTCATCGGCGCCGACGCCGAGACCGGGTGGCTCCCGGCCGAGATCGCACGCGATGCGCACGGCTACGTGCTGACCGGCGAGGTCGTCGTCAAGGCGTCGCGCTGGCCGCTCCAGCGCGACCCTTACCTGCTCGAAACGAGCGTGCCGGGCGTGTTCGCCTGCGGCGACGTGCGGTTGAGCCCGGTGAAGCGCGTCGCCTCCGCCGTCGGCGAAGGCAGCATGGCGATCGCGTTCGTGCACAAGTACCTGCAGCAGACCCAATAGCGATCGAGGAGTGAAACAATGGGAATCCCGACGAAAAGCTCCGATCGCGTGCTCGAAGGATCATGCCTTTGCGGCGCGGTGCGCTACGCGGTGCGCGACGAGTTCGCGTACGCATTGAATTGTCACTGCTCGCAATGCCGGCGCGCGACGGGTGCGCCGTTCAAGCCGCTCGCCGGCATCCCGCGCGAGAAGCTGCGACTGACGGCCGGCGCCGGCAATTTGCTCATCTACGGCGACGACAAGGGCCATGATGCGCGCTGCCGCACGTGCGGATCGCTGCTCTATTCGGTGGTGCGCGACGGTGCGTACGTGCACGTGACGCTCGGCACGCTCGTCGACGAGCCGTCGATTCGGCCGAGCGCGCACATCTTCGTCGGCTCCAAGGCGCCGTGGTACACGATCACCGACGATCTTCCGCAGCATGCCGAGTTCGGCTGATGCCGCCAGCGTGGTGTCGACGCCTTTGGCGCGTGAGGCAAGGGTCGTCACGCCGTCCGCCCGGCTTTGCGATTCCTACCGCAAACTCGTCGCCGAATTCGTCGACGGCGGTGAGAAGCTCATCCCCTTCGTGCTGGGCTTCGACCACGCCGACTTCGATGCGATGCTCGCGCGCCTCGCCGACTGTGCGCGCGGCATCGGCTTGCCCGATGGCTTCGTCGCGCATTCGACGTACTGGCTCGTCGATGACCGCGAGCGCGTCGTCGGCGTTTCGAACATTCGCCATGCCCTGACGCCGTCGCTTCTGCGCGAAGGCGGCCATATCGGCTACGGCATCCGGCCGAGCGCCCGGGGCCGCGGCCTGGGTAGCGAGATCCTGCGCCAGTCGCTTTCGCGCGCGCATGATCTCGATATCGGCGACGTTCTCGTCACGTGCGGTCAGGCCAATGTCGCCTCCGCGAAGGTGATAATCGGCAACGGCGGCGTTCTCGAATCGGAAGCGTTCGTCCCCGATCGCGACGAAATCGTGCAACGATATTGGATTCGCCGCGGCGCGGTCGCTCGATCGAAGGGATGACGACAGTGGGCAGGCTTCGCTTCCGTATCGCAATGTCGCTCGACGGTTTTGTCGCCGGCCCGAACCAGAGCGTCGACCATCCGCTCGGCCTCGGCGGGATGCAACTGCACGAATGGGTGTTCGGGCTGGCGGCATGGCGCGCGATGCATGGCCTTGAAGGCGGCGACGTCGACGCCAGCACCCCCATCGTCCTCGAATCGGTTGCGAACATCGGCGCGACCATCATGGGCCGCAACATGTTCGGCGGCCATCCGGGAGCCTGGAATCCGGCCAATCCCTGGAACGGATGGTGGGGCGAGAATCCGCCGTTTCACCATCCGGTGTTCGTGCTGACGCACCACCCGCGGCCGCCGCTCGCCCTCGAAGGCGGAACGACGTTCACGTTCGCCACCGATGGCATCGAGACGGCGCTCGCACGAGCGCATGATGCAGCAGGCGGCAAGGACGTGGCGCTCGCAGGCGGCGCGAAAGCCGCCCAGCAATATCTTGCGGCCGGTCTCGTCGACGAGATGGTGATCAGCCTCGTGCCCGTGCTGCTCGGAAGCGGCGAGCGACTGTTCGACAACGTCGGCTACGATCTGCACGGGCTGACGCTCGTGCGCACCGTGCCCGCGCCCAACGTGACGCACCTCCAGTTCGCCCGACGCTGAAGGTCACGGTGACGACCGAGCGGCAGAAGATGCTGGCGGGCGAGCTGTACGATCCGCTCGATGGCGAGCTCGTTGCAGCACGCGAGCGCGCGCGCGACCTTTGCTGGCAGATCAATGCAACGCGCGAGGCGCAGCGCGAGGAGCGGCGCCGCCTGCTCGTCGACTTGTTTGGGACCGGTGGCGATACCGCGTGGCTGCAACCGCCCTTCTTCTGCGACTATGGCTCGAACATTCACCTCGGCACGCGCGTGTACTTCAACTTCAATTGCGTGGTGCTCGATGTCTGCGACGTGCGGATCGGCGACTATTCGCTGTTCGGACCGGGGGTGCAGATCCTGACGCCGCTGCATCCGTCCGATGCGGCGCTGCGCAGACGCCAGGAATATGGCCAGCCGATCACGATCGGAACCGACGTTTGGGTGGGCGGCGGTGCGCTGATCCTGGCCGGCGCAAGGATCGGATCGCGCAGCGTCATCGGGGCAGGCAGCGTAGTCACCCGCGACATCCCCGACGACGTGTTCGCGGCCGGCAACCCGTGCCGCATCATCCGGACGATTACGACATGACAACGCTCGAGCTGCGACCGACCTGCGAGAACTGCAACACGCCGCTGCCGCCTGACGCGCTCGACGCGCGAATCTGCTCGTACGAATGCACGTTCTGCGCAACGTGCGTCAATGCCGTGCTCGGGAACGTCTGCCCAAATTGCGGCGGCGGATTCGTTCCGCGGCCGATCCGGCCGTCGCGCAACTGGAGGAACGACAACTTCCTCGGCAAGGACCCCGCGAGCACGAACGTTCGCCACAAGCCGGTGAATCGCGAAGCGCATGCGGCATTTGCCGCACCGATCGGTTCGATACCGCCGCACCGCCGCTGACGAATGGCGATGATGCGCATCAGGCGACGCCACCGCGAACGCCATCGCACGAACCGGATCGGCTGGCTTCGCGCGGCGGTGCTCGGCGCCGACGACGGCATCGTGTCGACGGCGAGCCTCGTCGCCGGCGTCGCCGCGGCGAACGCGACGCACGAGGATGTCATCGCGGCGGCCGTGGCAGCGCTCGTCGCCGGGGCGATGTCGATGGCGGCGGGCGAATACGTGTCCGTGCATTCGCAGGCCGACACCGAGCACGCCGACCTCGAGCGCGAGCGCCGCGAGCTTTCGACCGACCTGCAGGGCGAGCGGAACGAGCTGACGGCGATCTACGTGCGTCGCGGGCTCGACCAGGCGCTCGCGCGACAGGTCGCCGATCAGCTGATGGCGCACGATGCGCTCGGCGCGCATGCCCGCGACGAGCTTGGCATCACCGAGGCGGCGCGCCCGCGCCCGATCCAGGCGGCACTCGCGTCCGCGACGAGCTTTGCGTGCGGCGCGGCATTGCCGCTGATCGTCACCGCGCTCGCACCGACGCGCTACGTCATTCCACTCGTCTGCGCGACGTCCCTCGTGTTCCTGGCCGTTCTCGGCGGCGTCGCGGCCCGGGCCGGTGGTGCGCCGATCGCGCGCGGCGCGTTGCGCGTGACGTTCTGGGGCGCGCTCGCAATGGCCGTCACGGCCGGCATTGGCGCGTTGTTCGGAACGATTCCGTGACCGATCGCTCTGTCCTCGAGGGGCGGCTACACGCGCTCGGCGCGGCCGGATTTGCGCACGTGAACGGGACGCTCGAGCCGCATCTGCGCGAGACCGAGCGGCTGCTGCGGCGTTGGGGCAACCGGGAGGTGGTCTGTGTGGCGGGCCTCTACCACGCCGTCTACGGGACCGGCGGCATCGCCGGGCACCTCGTCGGACTCGACGCACGCGAGGCGATCGCGGCGGTCATAGGAGTGGAAGCCGAGCGGCTCGCTTACCTCTACGGCGCCTGCAACCGCGAACGCTTCCACCCCCGGATCGGAACGCGCCTGCAGAACCGCTTCGTCGACCGCTTCACGAACAGCGAATACGCGATCACCGATGGCATGCTGTGCGATTTTTGCGAGATCACCGTGGCGAACGAGCTCGAGCTCGCGCTCGGCAATGCCGATTTCAAGCGCCGGCACGCGGAGGCGCTGACGGAGCTCTTCAGCCGCATGCACGGGTTGATCAGCGCCGGCGCGCGCAGTGCGGCATCCGATCTGCTGGCGTCCGCCAGCATGCGCGAAACGTAGATACCATGCCGATGTCCGACTACATTCGGAGCTTGCGCAACATGATCGGCACGACCGTGCTCGAAGTGCCGACGGTCGCCGTGCTGACGTTCGACGACGCGGGCCGCGTGCTTCTCGTGCGCCACGCCGAAGGCAACGACTGGTCGACACCGGGCGGCATGATCGAGCCGTACGAAAATCCCTCCGACGCGGCCGTGCGCGAGATGTGGGAAGAGACCGGGCTTCACGTCGAGCTGACGCGGCTGATCGGCGTGTTCGGCGGCCAGATGTGCACGAGCCGCTACGCGAACGGCGATGAGCTGTCGTGGGTGGCGACGGTGTTCGAGGGAAAACCGATCGACGGCGAATTGCGCCCGGATGGTGTCGAGACGCTCGAAACGCGCTACTTTGCGCGCGACGAAACGCGCACGCTTCGCTGCAAGCCGCACGTCGCGATGTTCGTCGAAGCGGGCTGGTCGACACAGCGCAACGCGCGTTTCCAGACGCCCACCTGGCGGCCCCCCATGCGCGCCGGCGAAAGCTAGCCGTGCCGGCTCGAATCGCCGCCGACGCCGTCCTGCTGCTGCACGTTGCGTTCATCGCGTTCGTGATGCTGGGTGGCTTTCTCGTGCTTCGCTCGCGCCGGGTGATGCTGCTGCATCTGCCGGCAATTGCCTGGGCGACGTTCGTCGAGTCGACCGGCACGATCTGCCCGCTGACATTGCTCGAGAATCGGCTGCGCGCCGCCGCCGGTCTTTCGGGCCATGGCGACGATTTCGTCGGGCACTACCTGTTGCACGCGATCTACCCCGACGGGCTCACCCGCCAGACACAGATGTGGCTTGCACTCGCCGTGATCGTCGTCAATGCTGCGGTCTACGGCGCACTGATCCTGTCCCTGCGAGGGCGCCTTGCCGATGGACGACGATGACCGCGCGATTCGCGCATTGCTTGCAACCTGGCACGAAGCAACGGCGGCCGGCGACGTCGCACGCATCCTGCCGTTGATGGCCGAAGACGTCGTCTTTCTCGGCGCCGGCCGGCCACCGATGCGCGGGCGGCGCGCGTTCGAGCAGGGACTGCGCACGCTGCTCACGCATTCGCGGATCGATTCGACCGGCGACGTGCGCGAGATCGTCGTCGCCGGCACACTCGCCTACTGCTGGAGCGAGCTGTCGGTGAAGGTGACTCCGATGGGAGGGGGCGATACGACGCGGCTTGCCGGTCCCGTGCTGTCGATCCTGCGCAAGCGCGACGGCGCGTGGACGATCGTGCGCGACGCGAACATGCTCGCGCCCGAGCCCGCCCGGATGCCGTGAATCGTCGAATACGAGTCGGCCTCGTCTCGGACACGCACGGCCTGCTGCGGCCCGAGGCGCTGGCGGCGCTGGCCGGCGCGGACTTCATTGTCCACGCCGGCGACATCGGCGATGCGGCGATCCTGACGCGATTGACAGCGATCGCGCCGGTGACCGCAGTGCGCGGCAACAACGATGTCGCCGCGTGGGCGAACGGCATCCCGGACACGCAGCACCTCGACGTCGGCGGCAAGCGGATCTTCGTCATTCACGACCTGGCGGCGCTCGCGATCGATCCGGTTGCCGAGGGGTTCGACGTGGTCGTCTCGGGCCATTCGCATCGGCCAAAATGCGAGCGCCGTGGCGAAGTGCTCTACGTGAATCCCGGAAGCGCCGGACCGCGCCGCTTTCGGCTGCCGATCGCCGTCGGCATGCTGACGATCGAAGGCGACGACATCGACGCCGAGCTCGTCATGCTCGATGATGCCGTTGCGAACACGACGCGACCCGCTGCGGCACGGTCCATACCGCGATGAGCGGCGCAATGCGCGTTCATCAAGCAAGCTGCAGTTGCGGGCGGCTCCAGTTGTCGGCGCGCGGCGATCCCGTTCGCGTCTCGATCTGCCATTGCCTCGCCTGCCAGCGGCGGACCGGCGGTCCATTCGGCGTCCAGGCGCGCTTCGCGCGCGAGAACGTGCGCACCGAAGGCAACGCATCGACGTATGTGCGAACCGGCGACGAGGGCAACACGATCACGTACCACTTCTGTCCCGTGTGTGGTGCAACCGTCTGGTACCAGCTCGACCGCGTTCCCGACGTGGTCGCGGTTCCCGTCGGCGCGTTCGCCGATCCGATGTTCACACCGCCCCGCTTCTCGGTCTACGAATCGCGGCGACATGCTTGGGTCGTCGTGCCGGAGAGCGTCGAGCATCACGATTGAGCGATGGATCAGCCGCGCCGGCTCTTCATGTCGCCGCATCTCGACGATGCCGTGTTCGCGTGCGGCCAATGGATCGCTTCGTCGCGCGACCCGGCCGTCGTCACGATCTGCGCGGGCCGGCCACGCGCCGGTGCGCCGCTGACGACCTGGGACGCCGAATGCGGATTTCGCGATGGCGATGACGTGATGGCCCTTCGCCGCAACGAGGACCGCGCGGCGCTCGAGGTGCTGGGTGCTACGCCGATCTGGCTCGACTTTCGTGACGATCAGTACGGAGAGCCGGGAACGGCGGACGCGATCGGCGGCGCGCTCGCAAGCGTCATCGAGCGCGAGCATGCGTCGGCGATCCACTTTCCGCTCGGCCTCTTCCACGCCGATCACGAGCGCGCGAGCAATGCGGCGCTGATGCTCGTCGATCGCTTCGCATCGCTCGCCTGGCACATCTACGAAGACGCGATCTATCGGCGAATCGCCGGCGCGCGCGATGAGCGAATGCGTGCGCTCGGCGAGCGCGGTTTCGCACTCGAACGCTGCACGCTCGCACTCGGCGCCGATGTGGCCACGCGCAAGCGCGAGGCGCTCGCGTGCTACCGGTCGCAGTTGCGTGCACTGGCAACGCGAAACGCGCACGACGACGTGCACGCGCCCGAAGCGCACTGGACCGTTTCGCGCGACGGAGGCCGTCGATGATCGGCGAGCGCGTCAGCATCGTCGTGCTGACGTTCAATCGCCGCGACGAGCTGCTGCGCTCGCTGTCGCACCTCGCGCGGATCGACGAGAGCGTGCGCGTCGTCGTCGTCGACAATGCATCGACCGACGGCACAACGGCGGCGATCGCGCAGTACCATCCGCGCGTCGGGATCGTGCGCCTTTCGCGCAATGTCGGCGCAGCCGGCCGCAACGCCGGCGCGCGGGCGTGCACGACGCCGTACATCGCGTTCTGCGACGACGACACGTGGTGGCTTCCGGAATCGATCGCCCTTGCAGCCGATACGCTGGATCGCCACCCGACGCTCGCGGCGGTCACCGCGCGCGTACTCGTCGGCGAAACGCGCCGCGAGGATCCGACGAATGCGCGGATGGCGGCGAGTCCGCTGCCGAATACGCTGGGTGTCCGCGGCACCGAGCTGCTCGGCCTCCTCGGCGGCGCCTGCATGATGCGTCGCGATGCGTTCCTCGCGGTTGGCGGCTACGACGCGCACCTGTTCCTCGGTGGCGAGGAAGCGCTGCTTGCCACCGACCTGATGAGCGCCGGCTGGCGGATGGCCTACGTGCCCGAAGCCATCGTCTGCCACTACCCGTCCGGCGCACGCGACGTCGCCGCGCGACGGCGGCTCGCGCGGCGCAACGCGCTTTGGTTCGCATGGCTGCGACGGCCATTGACGCGCGCGCTGAAAGCCACGCGCGACTGGTGGACGCAAAGCCGCCGCGAAGCGAACCTTTGGCGCAATGTGACCGACGCGTTGAGCGGCCTGCCGTGGATCATTCCGGCGCGCCGACAGGTGCCGCCTCCGGTCGAGCGCGCGCTGCGCACGATCGAGGCGTTCTACGCCGGCGGCGATTCACCCCGCGCATCGCATGTCGAAGCATCGCCGGCCGAACTGCGCTGAGTGCGACAATGCCTGGCGAAAGGATGACCCGCATGCGCACGATCGGCCTTCTCGGCGGCATGAGCTTCGAATCGACGCTTCCGTACTATCGGATCGTCAACGAAACGGTGCGCGCGCGCCTCGGCGGGCTGCATTCGGCGAAGATCGCGATGGTGAGCGTCGATTTTCATGTCGTCGAGCGGATGCAGGCCGCCGGTGACTGGACCGGCGCCGGCGCACTGCTCGCCGATGCGGCGCGCGCGGTCGAGAGCGCGGGCGCCGACTTCCTCGTGCTGTGCACGAACACGATGCACAAGGTTGCGCCGGCGATCGAGCGCGCCGTGGCCATTCCGCTTTTGCACATCGCCGATCCGACCGCCGACGCCATCGCGTCCGCCGGTCTGCACACGGTCGCGCTTCTCGGTACGCGCTTCACGATGGAACAGGATTTCTATCGCGAGCGGTTGTGCGCGCACGGCATCGAAACCGTGATTCCCGACGATGCCGGCCGTGAATGGATGCATCGCGTAATCTATGACGAGCTGTGCCGCGGCATCGTGCACGATGCGTCGCGCACGCGTCTGCATACGCTGATCGACGCGCTCGCTGCGCGCGGCGCGCAAGGCGTCGTCCTCGGCTGCACCGAGATCGCAATGCTGATCGACGCCAACGGCGCGCGCGTTCCGATCTTCGATACGGCGCGGCTGCACGCGGAAGCCGCGGCGCTGCACGCGTTCGACCACGCACCACTTCCGCGCCGGCACGCGGACGTCGAAACGGCCAAAGACGGATGACACGATGCAAATCGATCGCATCGACCATGTCGTCATGACGGTGCGCGACGTCGATGCGACGTGCGACTTCTACGCGCGCGTGCTCGGCATGCGCGTCGTGACGTTCGCGGGCGGCCGCAAGGCGCTCGCATTCGGCCGGCAGAAGATCAACCTGCATCTCGCGGGACGCGAGTTCAAGCCGAAGGCGCAGCGCCCCACCCCGGGTTCCGTCGACCTGTGCCTGATCGCAACCGGCACGCTCGACGACGTCGAGCAGCACCTTCGCGCGTGCAACGTGCCGATCATCGAAGGGCCGGTCGCGAAGACCGGCGCGACCGGACCGATCCGCTCGGTGTACTTTCGCGATCCCGATGCGAATCTGATCGAGGTGTCGGTCTACGAGGGTACGTGACGCGTGCGCCGATGATTCGCGTTCGCGACATCGATCATCTGGTGCTGCGCGTCGTCGACGTCGACGCGATGCTGTCGTTCTACTGCGGCGTACTCGGCATGGCCGTCGAGCGCCGTGTCGACACGCTGGGCCTCGTGCAGCTCCGCGCGGGCCGCTCGCTGATCGATCTCGTGCCCATCGCCGGCGAGCTCGGCCGCGCCGGCGGCGCCGCGCCGGGACACGAAGGTCGCAATCTCGATCATTTCTGCCTGCGCGTCGAGCCGTTCGACGAACACGGGATCCGGCAGCGACTGCGCAGTGCCGGCATCGACGCGGGCGAAACGAAATCGCGTTACGGCGCCGAGGGCGAAGGCCCCTCGATCTATGTGAACGATCCCGAAGGCAACGTCGTCGAGCTCAAGGGACCACCCAGCGAGGAGAAGCAATGAGATACCGTGATCTCTGTCAAGCGGTTTTTTCATTGCACGGTCCCCGGCGCAGCGAGTTGCGGGACGAATGCGCGCCGATGCTTGGCGACGCTGTAGATGGCGAAGAGCAACTTGTGCATGCAGGCGACCAAGGCGACCTTGGGCAGCTTGCCGCGGGCCCGCAGTCGTTCGTAGTGAGCGCGCAACCACGGATTGCTGCGCACAGCGGTGAGCGTTGGCATCCACAGTGCAGCGCGCAGGGCCGCATTGCCGATGGGCGTCAATGGCGCATGGGCCGGTTGGCGTTTGCCCGAATGGCGCAAGCGCGGGATGGTGCCAACGTAGGCAGCGAGCGCGGCGGCGCTATGGAAGGCAGCCGGATCGCCGACGGCGGCGATGATGCGCGCGGCGGTGTTCGGGCCGATGCCGTCGATGGTGGTGAGCAGTTGGCCGACTGCGTGCTCACGCAGTTTGCCTTCGATGTCGCGATCGAGGTCGCGCAGGCGCCGGCGCAGAACATCGAGGTCATCACAGGCGTAGCGCACCTGAATGCGGTAGGGCGGGCTGTGATGCTGCCCTACGGAGCGGCGCGCAGCATCGATCAGTGTGCGGGCCAGCTCGAGGCCGACCCGATGGTGTGCGTCGTAGCGCAAAGCGGCCAGGCGGCGAACCGATGCGCCGCGGAACGCTACGGCGGTCGGGTAGTCGCGCAGGATGGAACCTGCGAGTTCGCTGTCGAGCGTGCGCACGTAGCGGGTGAACTCAGGGAAGCCGAGGTCGACCAGCCGGTGCAACTGCCGCACGCGGTCGCCGAAGTCCTGCAGCAACCGCTCGCGCAGCCGCACGAGCTCGCGCAGCTCATCGGCGAGCTCATCGGACAAGTGCAGCGCCGGCGGCCGCTTCTGCGCGGCGAAGCGGGCGATAGCCAAGGCATCCAGGGCGCCGGTCTTGGTGCGGGCCAGATCCTCGCCGGCGAAGCGATGCGTGCGCAGCGGATTGATCAGCGCGATCGAGTGGCCGGCTGCGCTGAGCGTGGCGAACAGATTTTTCCAGTAGTGACCCGTCGCTTCCATCGCGATCAGCAGTCCCTCGGGCGCGCCGAGCAATGCAAGCGCTTTCTCATAGCCCGCGGCGTCTTCGCCAAACGGCGTTGCTTTCACTTCCACTGCGCCCTCGGCGTTGACGATGGCGAGGACGTGTGTTACGGACCCGATATCGATTCCTGCGAAGCGCATACGACCTCCTGGCGACGGAGGAAGTCGGGAGCCTCGGAGCCGGTGCTGCTGTCCACGCTTGTGCATGCGAGGACACGGCGTAGCCGGCCTCGGGATACCGTTCGGACTCTCAGCACCGGTCGAGGGCGCCAATCTCATTTCCGAAGCCTTTGCTTCAAGCGCCGCCACGGCGACCCTCTCCCGGTTCCGTCGGTGTCCATTCTCGGAGTCCTCCGATGAGTGGACAACATACAAGCGTTGCAGAGCCGCCTCAAGGCGCGAATTCCGCCCCCTCGGGCGGCAGCGCAGCGCGTGAGCCCGAAGGGCCGCCCCGAGGGCGAACAGGCGAGAGCGAAGCTCGAGCGTCGTTCAACCCGTCGCAAGCGTGGGGGCATGATACGAGCGAAGAATTTCCGATCGAAGGCGGCTGCACGTGCCGGCGCGTTCGCTACCGGATGACGACCGAGCCGCTGTTCGTCCATTGCTGCCATTGCCGCTGGTGCCAGCGGGAGACCGGCAGCGCCTTCGTGCTGAACGCGCTGATCGAGTCGGACCGCGTCCTGCTGCTGCAGGGCGCGCCGGTGACCATCGATACGCCGTCGAACAGCGGCCGCGGGCAGAAGATCGTCCGCTGCCCCGATTGCCACGTCGCGCTCTGGAGCCATTACGCCGGCGCCGGCGACAAGCTCAAGTTCGTCCGCGTCGGGACGCTCGACGATCCCGACCGGCTGCCGCCCGACATCCACATCTTCACCGCCTCGAAGCAGCCGTGGGTGCAACTGCCGCCGGACAAGCCGGCGATGCCCGAGTACTACGACAGCAAGCTGCACTGGCCGGCGGCGAGCCTCGAGCGGCGCCGCGCGATTTTCCCGCCCAGGCCTGCCGCGTGACGGGTATGCACCGGGGTTGTCCCATCGTGCAACGCTCGATCCCTGTCATCCCGACGCGCCCGTCGGCCGTTATAGTGCGCCGTGCGTGGCACGATCCTCGCTCCAATACGCCTGATTCACGCTCGAGCGCAATGAAATTCACGATCGCCCTGATCGCAGCCACCTTCCTGTCCGCGACGGCCGGTGTCGTCGCCGCGGCGCCGGCCGTGCAATCGCCGACGGCACGGCAATGGGACGACGCTTTCGCCGCCTTCGCCGCCGACGATGCCATCCATCCACATCCGCCGGGCGGCGTCCTGTTCGTCGGCAGCTCGTCGATCCGGTTGTGGAGCGATCTCGAGGACCAGTTCGCAACCCGGCCGGTCGTCATCAAGCGCGGCTTCGGCGGTTCTCAGCTTTCCGATTGCGTGAAGAACCTGAGCCGCCTCGTGCTGCGCTACCGGCCGCGCACGGTGCTCGTTTACGCCGGCGACAACGATCTCGCCGCCGGCATCGCCCCGAGCGAGGTGCTTCGTCGCTTCGCGGCGTTCGTCGACGGCGTGCACGCGACGCTGCCGGCGACCCGGATCGCCTACATCTCCATCAAGCCGAGCCCGGCGCGCGCCCGGCTGCTGCCCCAGATTCGCAGCGCCAACGCCCTCATCCACGACTACGCCGAGAACGAGGACAACGTCGATTACATCGACGTCTTCACGCCGATGCTCGACGCCGACGGCGGCGCGCGGCGCGAGCTCTTCCGCAAGGATGCGCTGCACCTCAACGCCGCGGGCTACGCGCTCTGGAAGCGCGTGATTGCCCCGCACGTCCGCTAGCAGTCAGCCGCGAAGCCCGAGCCGCGTCGCCAGCGCACGACCGTGCGCACGAATCGCCTGCGGGCCCGCGAGCGTCGCCCGCGCGACGGCGTAGAGCACCGCCAGCGTGCCGAGCAAAAGCGTCGCCTCGAAGATGCTGAGGTGCGGCCGGGGCGTGCCGCCGAGGACGGTCAGGATCGCGAGGCAGATCAGCAGATGCGCGCTGAACACCATCAGCGAGGCGCGGCCAAGCGTCGCCAGCGGCGACTGCGGCGCCCAGGCGAGCAGCGTCGGACGCAGCCGCACGACGATCAACGCGAGCACCGCGAAGTTCAGGAGCCGCAGCGGACCGAGGTGCCACTTGTCGAAGAGTACGTTCAGCAGCGCGTCGGAGCCGAACGTCTGGCCGACGATGTGCCGCGCGACGAAGAACACCGCGGCGACGCCCGCGGCGAGCGGGAACGCATAGCGGGGCCACGGGCGCGCGACAGGCGCATCCGGCGCCGATTGCATCACGCCGAAGCGCAGCCCGACCAGCCACAGCAACTGCCACGCCATGAACGAAAACGCGCCGGTCGCGCCGTACGGCACGGGCCAGCCGACGAGCGCCCCGAGCGCGCGATAGACGTGCCGGCCGCCGTCGTACTGCGCGTAGAGCCACAACAGTGCCGACAGCGCGAGCAGCAATCCGAATCCGCGCCGCATCCCGTAGGCGAGCAGAAACGGCGACACGACGAGGAAGACCACGTACATCGGCAGGATGTCGAGCAGCGGCGGGTTGTAGGCCAGCACGAGGCCGCTTGCGAGCGCGAGATGCGGACGCTCGAGGTAATACGACGCGAGGCCGGTGATCGCTCCCGCATCGCGGGACACTGCAATGGGCACGAGCAGCAGCAGCAGGAACAGCAGCAGCGCAACATGGGCGACGTAGACCTTCAGCGTGCGTCCCCATAACGCGCGCTGCATCGCCTCGAAGCCGCGCTTGCGCGCCTTGCTTCCGTAGACGGAGCCGACCAGATACGCCGACAGGAACACAAAGCCTTCTGCAGCCGAGACGAATCCGAACGGCTGCCCGGCCTGCGAGCTGAACCACGTCGGCAGATGCGTCATCGTCATCAGCACGAGCATCAGGCCGCGCAGCCAATCCAGTTCTGCCTGGCGTTCCATTCGTGATGCGAGATTCGCGGTTTGCGGCAGCGAACGCCGCGGACCACGCGCCTCCAGGGGAATGAGAAGTCGGTTCAGACAATAGCGCTGCGAAGGCCGTTCCGTCTGTCGGCGGTTACCGGCTGTTTCATTTGTAGTCGCCGACAAACGTCTTCAGCGCAGGTACGCGAAAAGCGGCGACCCCGGCTGGCGCCGGATCAGCGCGTTTTCGGCCGCACGCGCGTCGGCAATGTCGAGCGACACCAACGGCCGCATCTCCCCTGCAACGAGCGCCGCGATCGCGACGCCGTCGCGATAGAGGACGCGGTTGCCGGTGACCGCCGGAATTTTCCCGCCGGGCAGAAGCGTGCCAACCACGTTCAGCGGATCGGCCGCGCTGATCGACACCAGCGTGCCCGAAGCCGCGTTCCGGCGCGTCTCGCGCAGCAGCGCAACCGCTTCGGGCAACGCGAACTGCTCGCCGGTCACGCTCGCGACAAACCGGCCGCCGCGAACGTCACCGCGCGCTTCGAGCCTGCGCAGCACACGCGACAGCTCGCGCCACGGCGGCAGCCAGGCCGCCTCGCGTTGCAGGATCCGCCACGAGACGACGCCGTAGCGACGCAGCAGCGCGTGCGCGATGTGCTCGACCGCCTCCTGCGACGGATCGTCGCGGGTCCAGCCGTGCGCCGGCGCGTCGGCCGGCCGCCGCGGCGCACGCCGTGCAAGCGACCAGCGTCCGGCATCCTCGATGCCGAACAGCGCCGTGCGCCGATGCCGCTTGCCGCCGCCTGGGCGCTTGCGCTTCGACGACGGCGTCAGCAGCGCGCGCAGTCCGGAGAAGCTGTCGGACGTCACGAGCCCCAGCGCGACGAGCTCGGCGAGCGCGTCCTCGACGTTCGTGCGCAGGAGGTGCGTCGCATCGACGATCTCGTCGAAGAACGATGCACCGTGCGCGCGCAGGACGTCGACGACGGTCCGCGCGCGCGGGCTCGCCTTGTCGAGGTGCTCGATCGTCGCCGACGCGGCCGCCGCGTTCATCCAGACCGATGCGCTGCGTCGCGGCAGCAGCGTCACGGGTGTCGTGCGGATCACGTTCGCGCCGCCGCTTGCGGCAGGCGACGGCGGCGTCAGGCGCGCCCACACCGCCCGGCCCGACAGGCACAGATCGTCGAGCCACGTGAAATCGTAGTCGGCAAGCCGCGCCGGGAGAATCTCGGACTCCCACGCGGCGGCCGGCGCTTCGAAGCCCTGCAGCTGGCCGATGATCGCGTCGAGCGCATCGGGTCCCTGCCGCGTCTCGTCGGGCGCGACGTGCTGCCAGCGGAACAGGAAGCGGACGAAATCCTGCGTCGACACCGGCTCGATTTCCTGCCGCAGCCGCTTCACCGTGTAGCGATGAATGCGCGCAAGAAGCGTGCGGTCGCACCACTCCGGCGTCGATGCGCCCGGCGAATACGTGCCCTGCATGACGACACCTTCGCCGGCGAGCCTCGCGAGCGCGGCCTCGATGTCGCTCGCCGGCAGTGCAAACGATTCGGCGAGCGCATGCGAGGTGACCGGACCGAGGCCCGAAAGACGGCTGCGCACGAGCTCGACGATCGCCTCGTCGCGCGACCATGCACGCTCGTCGTATTCGCGCGGCGCGTCGATGGGCGGCGTGCGTGTCGCATCGGGATAGGCGGCATCGAATTGCGGCAGGCGCTCGGCGGCGACCCAGCGAGCGCCCACCTGCGTGGCTCGTCGATCACCCGCAAGCTCGGCGAGAAAGCGTTGCCAGTCGTCGTTCGCCCGCGCCTCGCCGGCCGTGACGAAGCCGAGCGCGAGAAGCGCCGCGTGCATCTCGTCGGCGCTGGTCGCCTCGGGCCACGCCTCGGCGCGCACGCGATCGATCGCCGCTGCATCGAGCGCACCGAGCTTGCCCGACGCATCGTCGTCGGCCCAGCGCCGCGCCATGACGGCCTGCGTGCGCCGCTCCTCGAGCGGCGCGTCGTCGAGATACGCATACGGACGCGCGTTGAGGATTTCCATCGCGAGCGGCGACGGCGCGGGCAGGTCGCGCGCGACGATCTCGATTTCGCCGGCCTCCATCCGGCGCAAAAGCCGCTCGAGCCCGTCGATGTCCATTGCCTCGTGCAGGCAATCGTCGACGAGTTGCCGCACGAGCGGATGATCGGGAATCTCGCGATCGCCGGCGATGTTCTCGGCGCACGCGATTTGCTCGGGGAACACCGCGGCCATCAGGTCGTCGGCGCGCATCCGCATCAGCGGCGCGGGCACCTTCTTGCCGCCGCGAAAGCGCGGCAGTGCGAGCGACGTGCTCGCGATCCAGCGCCAGCGCGCGGTCAGCATCGGTGCCGCAAGCATCGCCTGCACCAGGACGGCGCGCACGCTTTGCGAATGCAGGTAGCGGGCGACGTCGGCGAGCGCGAAGCTGTGCGACGTCGACAGCGACAGCACGATCGCATCTTCGGTCGCCGCCGCCTGCAGCTCGAAATTGAACCGGACGCAGAAGCGCTTGCGCAGCGCGAGCCCCCACGCGCGGTTGATCCTGCTGCCGAACGGCGCATGGATCACGAGCTGCATGCCGCCCGACTCGTCGAAGAAGCGCTCGAGGACGATCCTGTCCTGCGTCGGCAGCGCGCCGAGCACCGCGCGGGCGCCACCGAGGTAATCGACGAGCTGTTGCGCGGCGGCGTGATCAACGTCGCGGGCGGCGAGCGTCGCCAACGCCGTTTCCGCATTCGAAGGCATCCCGAAAAGCTCGTTTCGCAAACGCGACACCGCGTGCGACAGCTCGTCGCTGCGCGCCGGCGCCTCGCCGAGCCAGAACGGGATGCTCGGTGCCTGTCCCTGCGCATCCTCGACGCGCACCCGTCCCGCTTCGATGCGCCGAATCCTGTACGACGTATTGCCGAGCTGGAACACGTCGCCCGCGAGGCTTTCGACCGCGAAGTCCTCGTTGACGGTGCCGACCATCTGTCCCGCGGGCTCGAGGATCACGTCGTAGTCGGCGGTATCGGGAATCGCGCCGCCCGAAGTCAATGCAGTCATGCGCGCCCCGCGGCGCGCGCGCAGCATGCCGTTCACCGCATCGCGATGCAACCAGGCACCGCGAGGGCCGTGACGCGTCGTGTACCCGTCGGCAAGCGTGCGCACGACGTCCAGATATTGCGCGTAGTCGAGCGTCGCGTAGGGGTACGCGCGAACGAACGCGTCGTACAGCGCGCGCTCCGGCCAGTCGCGCGCGGCGACCTCGGCGACGATCTGCTGCGCGAGCACGTCGAGCGGCTTCGCGGGAATCGTCAGGCGGTCGAGCTCGCCGCGACGCACGGCATCGAGCAGCGCCGTGCATTCGACGAGCTCGTCGCGCGAAAGCGGAAAGAGCCGCGCCTTCGGCACGCCGCGCACCGTATGGCTCGCGCGCCCTGCGCGTTGCAGGAACGTCGAGATCGAGCGCGGCGAGCCCAGCTGGCAGACGAGGTCGACGTCGCCGATGTCGATGCCGAGCTCGAGCGATGCGGTGGCGACGAGCGCTTTCAAGTCGCCGCGCTTCAGGCGCTCCTCGGCCGCAAGGCGCAGCTCCTTCGCCATGCTGCCGTGATGCGCCATCACGTGCGCCGCGCCGAGCAATTCCGACAGGTGGCGCGTGACGCGTTCGGACATCCGGCGCGTGTTGACGAACACGAGCGTCGTCCGGTGCTGTGCAATCAACTCGGCGAGCCGTGCGTAGACCGTAAGCCATACCTCGTTCGACATCACCGCTTCGAGCGGCGACGGCGGCACTTCGAGTGCCAAATCGCGCGGTCGGACGTGGCCGGTGTCGACGATCGCGCACTGCCTCGCCTCCATTCGCGGCGAAGGGCCGCCCCGAGCCGCGAATTGCGTCCCCTCCGCGGACAGCGCAGCGGCGCAGCCGCAAGCGTGGGGGGGACACGAGCCACCGACGAGGAAGCGCGCGACCTCCTCGATCGGCTTCTGCGTCGCCGACAGGCCGATCCGCGTGATCCGGCCGTCGACGAGCGCGTCGAGGCGCGCAAGCGACAGCGCGAGATGGCTGCCGCGCTTGTTC